>CAZTVH010000057.1:0-10618 GCA_964616965.1 uncultured Bacteroidaceae bacterium
ATTTCGCAAATTTACGACTTATTTCTGTTTTACCCACTATAAACGTTATAGAGCCAAAAAAATCAGTTGAAACTCTGATGCACCTTGTCATCAATCTCATTCATCAGGTCGTTCAAAGTTTCTCCAACTGCTATAAAGTAACTGTCGCCTACAAACTTAGAGTCGTACTCCATCATTTTTTCATACGCAGCATCCTTCTGATAGTGCAATTCGCCTGTCCCGCTAGGCTCTATTGAGCAGATGGCCAGATAGCCCCTCAGCTTGAATCGAATCAAACGGTCAACTAGCATCTCGGCAAGCCTCCTCCCTATGAGTTGGGTATTACCTCCCCGATACTGGCCACCGCCAGCCCCCTCTTGCCAGTCGTCATCGTCCTCTGCCACCGCATCAAGACACAAGGATATATGCCTCATCTGCCGTTCAGACAATAGTCGGAACAATGTCCGGACCGATTTTCGCGGCATTTCTGCCAATGTTCCACTGATACAGTATCTTGTGGAATAATCCATTGTTTCGAGACCTTGAAGGTCTATCAAATGGTGTATTGCACAACTGCATACACTCTTGCTGAGCACAATCTGGGTGCCAAAGATTCGTTCATTCAATCTCCTCAGTCGTTGAACCATCAAAAGAGAAAGGTGCATCAACAAAATCTTCATCTTCTGCTTAGTAATCTTCTCAAGCTTCATCCAACTATCGTATGTGCCGAAAAAGGCTGCGATTACCCAGGGCATCCCCGCTTTATCTCTCAGTGCGTAGAACACGTCATAACAGCCTCCCACAATGTGCTTGTATGTCGTATCAACAAGTTTCAGACCCAACTGATTCGGTCCCTTGTTTATCACATGGTCAAGCAAGCTCTTTATGACATCCTCGCACATAGCCATAACGGTAGAATGCCACCCCTCCTCTTCCATCTTCCCTTCAGCACCTTCCTCCTCGCACGAATACTCCTCTTCGTCAGGGTCGAAGAGGATGACATTCCCTTCCTTATCCTGTTCGAGTGCGTCAATCAGGTTCTCATAATACGATTCAAGGTCCTTTTTATATTCGAACCATTGAGATACGACGAATTGGTTCATAGTATTAAACAGTTATACGTTTTCCAAATGCTTTTAATTCAAATGCAATAATACATCCTATCTATGCAGTCTTTCTGCGTGGACAAAAAAGTGCCACAATTAGAGGGCCTTCTATTCATGGCCCGTTAGGGCTTTCTGTCCAATCCATTTTTCAGCCCCCACCTCAACTAGTATTCCATCCCATAGGTAAGCGTAATCCTTGTTTGTTATAAGTCCCATAGCCATATAGTTTAAGTTATTTCTGATATTATAGATACTGATTTTGCCAAGAATCTATCAGCAAATCGGACAATTTTTGACATGACACCATTCTATCTATAAAAAGGTGAAAACTAAAACTTGTCGCCACAAGCTTTTTTAGTTTTTACCTTTTACTTTTAAAATTATTGTTCCCTACCGAATGCTATCGTTTGCCACCTCTTGCCGGGTTGTTTTCCGCTTCCTGGAGCGGAGAAGGAGCGGGGCTTGAGTGAATACGGAGCGGAGGACGGAGGGAGGTGGTCGGGGGTGCGGGGCTGCGGTTGCGGCGCTGTTTCTTGTATAGGGGTGTTGGGGTGCAATTGCCACGCAATTTTTGATAATCGGTGTTTATGTCGTAGAAATTGTGTAAATTTGCAGTCGGAAATGAATAACGGTTTTTGTGTAATTTGCTTAATTAAAACATAATAACATGAATCGCAACAACAAGGTTATTTGGGGATCTGCGCTGGTGCTATGCGGCATTGCGTGGATTGTGTGCATTTGTCTTCACATCAATGTATTGTTCGAGGGCTGGTGGACATTGTTCATTATCGTGCCTTCGCTTTGTGGCCTTTTGGGGCACAGCGATAAGACGGGACCTGCCATCGGATTGGGCGTAGGCATACTGCTACTGCTTGCCATGCAAGGCGTTATCGACTGGGATATGTTTTGGAAAATCGGCCTTGCCGTGCTTGTCATTGCATTGGGCCTGGGAATGATTTTTGGCAACCGCATTACCCAGAGCAAAAGGTTCACGAGCGGTGCGCAGGACTTGAAGACAATCAGCCGGGATGGGAAAAACATCAGGGTGGTGAATGCTTCATTCGGGGAGCAGAACTTGAATTTTGCAGGAGAGGTGTTCGAGGGTGCCGACGTGACGGCCTCGTTTGCTTCGGTTCATCTTGACCTGCGTGGTGCAACCATCAATGAGGATGTGGAGCTGAAGGTTGACAACAAGTTTTCAGGATTGGTTATATATGCTCCCAACGACTTGCTGGTCAAAGTTGTGGCAGATGCCACTTTCGGCGGGGTTGACGACAAGCGGGAGGTAATCCTCTCCAATCAGACCCACACGCTGTATATATCTGGGCAGTGCGTGTTTTCGGGGATTGAGATTAAGTAGTTGGTTGCTCGGATGCGTGAGTTGCCGCATTCAAGCAATACGGATTATCGTTTTAAGGAATAGGCCACCTCACGTTCGTTGCCGCAGCAGTCGGTGAGGAATATTCTGAGGTCGAGGGTCTTGGCGGATTGCGGCACTTGGTTGAGGGCGATGCTGAGGGTGGCGGTTTTGCCATCGAATTCGGCCAGCACCCATTCTCCGTTGATGAAACAGCGATATTCGCGCACTCCCGACAGGTTGTCGCCCATCTTCATGTGCAGCGAGGAGACTTTTATTTTGCTCCCTTGCTTGAAGTTGAGGGGTTTGACATAGGGGGCCGATGTGTCGGGGGCAACGACGAAATTGCCAAAGACGCGCACGTCGGCTTCGAGCCAGCGTCCGGGTTTGCCTTCGATGCGGCGTTCGACAACGCGGGTGGGGAGGGCGGACAGCTTATCGTCGCGTAGGGTGCAGAGAACGAGCTGCGTGGGCTCGTGGCCAACGACCAGGGGCACGCGGAGCTGCCAAGTGCGATGCGGGGGGTAGGGGCTTTGCCAGGGTTTGACGGTGTAGATAGGGGAGATGTATCGTCGGTCTTTCTGTGTGCCGTGGAGTAGGAGGTCGTCGTAGTAGAGCATGCCTGCCGGCATTTCTATCTGGTAGTCGCCGCGATGGACGCTCAGAGGCCAGCGGACGGTGAGGCTGTCGGAGAAGAGGTGGTAGGAAGGATGTTCGGGCACGTCGTGCATGGGGACGAGTGTCTCAAAGCGATTGCGGACATAGAAACACTTGACCGCTTGGTTGCCATTAAAGTCGGTGACGGAGACGGTGATGCGGTGGAGGGTGGTGTCGCTGTCGATAAAGCCTATGCTGCCGTCGCCAAAGGTGCGGGCGGGGCGCATGGGGTCGCCAGGCAGGCGGCGGGTAATGATGTAGGGTTCGCGGGTGGCGAGATAGTGGCTGTAGTCTAGTTGGGCGTTGATGGCGCGGGTGTCGGCAAAGGTTATCTTGTCGACGCTGTATTGGAAGAAGTGCTTGCCATCGACCCAGATGTCGAAGCGCTCATACCCGTTGCGTTGGGTTGAGCCTTCGGACATGTCAGTAGCATACACGCTGATGTAGAAACGCCCTAGCACGGGGATGGGGTTGTATATGGATCCCATGCGACGGAACTTGGTGGAGACATCGACCTGCATGGGGGATTTGGTGCCGTTGATGCGGGTGTTCTTGTCCACTGGCAGCAGGCGGATGCCACGGATGGCGGGGAGGATGGTGTCGGGGAGGGTAATGCCGTAGCGGAGAGGGTTGAGGCTTTGCTGTGTGCGGGTGTCGCGCACCTCGTAGTGCAGGTGGGGGCCGGCACTCATTCCGGAGTTGCCGGCATAGGCGATGAGGTCGCCCTTGTGGACGGGCAGCACTCCTTCGGCAACGGTGGTGTCGAAAGCATAGCATTGGTTGCGTGCCTGATGGTTCAGCACATACTTGGCAATGGCACCATGATAGCCATCCAGATGGAGGTAGACGGTGGTGATGCCGCCCGCGTGGTTGATGTATAGCATCTTGCCGCCATCGTAGGCAGAAATGCGCAGGCGCGACACATAGCCGTCGGCAGGGGCATAGACGGGGGTGCCCACACCCTCGTCGCCACCCACACGGAGGTCGAGACCGCCGTGGTAGTGGTTGGTGCGCACCTCGGCGAAAGTGCCTGAGGGTGCGGGGGTGAGATGCAGTGGCGAAGCGAGTTGCGGAGCCTTTTTGGTCTGCGCGACGGCAGAGAGTGCCAAGATGGATAGGAGGGCTATTGCCAAGGTTTTTTTCATGGATGCAAGTTTTGTTATGTCATTAATTCGCGGGCTGTTTGGAGGGCAGCCTGAGTGGGTGGGTTGGAGGAGAGCATGACGGCTATCTCGGTGACACGCTCGTCGGGTTGTAGTTCGCGGATGCGGGAGATGGTGCGGTCGCCCTCTAATGCCTTGGCCACCTTGAGGTGCTGCGAGGCTTTGGCCGCAATCTGCGGGAGATGCGATATGGCTATGACCTGCATGTGCTGTGCCATCTGCCTCATAATGGCTCCCACTGCAACCGATATATCGCCCGACACGCCGCTGTCGATTTCGTCGAAAATGATGGTGGGGAGGAAATTGCGCCGTGTGACCACCGACTTGACGGCAAGCATCAGGCGAGAGAGTTCGCCACCCGAAGCCACCTCGGCCAACGGACGTAGTGCGCCGCCTTGGTTGGCATTGAAAAGTAGGCGCACATTGTCGTGTCCCATCATGCCATAGTCGGCAGCAGGTGTGATGTCGCAAGCGATGCGTGCCGAGGCCATGCCCAACTGGCCTAAAATGGGCAGCAACTGCTGTTCCAATAGACTGGCAGCCCGCTCACGTCCGGCAGTGAGGTTGTCGGCTGCCTGTTGCAACTGGGCAAAGGCACCGTCCACCCGTTCCATCACTTCGCGGATGCGGTCGTCGAGGCCATCGGCCTCTTGCAATTGCTTGCCAAGGCGATGCCCGATTTCGAGCAAGGCGGCGATGTTGTCGACACCATGTTTTTTCTGCAGGCGGTAAATGAGGTCGAGCCGCTCGTTGACAAACGCCTGCCTGTCGGGTGAGAACTGGAGCTTGTCGTTGAGCGAAGCCGCATCGGAAAGAATGTCTTGGAGTTCGATAATGCTAGAGTCGAGCCGGCTGTACAGAACGTCAGTCTCACCGTGATATGCTGAGACGTTGGCGAGGCTGCCACGCGCAGCAAGCAGCCGTGCCACAGCACCCTCGTCGCCATCGCACATGGCATCGAGAGTACCCAAAGCCTCTTTGATGGCACCCGTGTGCTCCAGCAAATGAGCCTCTTCCTCTAACTGTTGTTGCTCATCCTCCTGTAGGTTGGCGGCAACCAGCTCGTCGTAGAGGAAACGGTTGTAGTCCGTCATTTTACTGTTCTCGGCATCCTGCATCGTGAGTTGTTCGAGTTCGTGTTTCAGCCCCGTATACTGGCGGTAGACCGTCTGATACTGCTGCAGCAGGGCCGGATTGGAAAAGGTGTCGACAAGCCCGGTTTGGAAGAGGCTCTCGGTGAGGGTGAGTGTTTGATATTGCGAATGAATGTCGAGAATATGGGGTGCCAGTTCTTTGAGAAACTGAAGGCTGGCAGGCGAATCGTTGACAAAGGCGCGGCTCTTAGCCGAAGGCAGAATCTCGCGACGCAGAATGAGTCGCTCGTCATAGTCGGCATCGTAGGTCTCGAAGAGAGGTTCAAGCCCTAGGCCTGCAATGTCGAACGTTGCCTCCACCAAGCATTTGCGCTCCTTGTCGTACAGAACCTGCGCATCGGCGCGCTGCCCTAACAGCAGCCCCAACGCGCCAAGCAGGATAGACTTGCCCGCGCCCGTTTCGCCCGTGATGACGGTGAAGCTGTCGTCGAAAGCGATGTCAGACTCACGAATCAGTGCATAATTTTCGATATGGAGGGTTTTAAGCATGATTTAACGTGTTAATGTGTTAACGTGTTAATGTGTTAACGTGTAAATCGATTAACGAATTAACACGTTTACGAATTAACGAATTCATTTATCGAGAAGTGGTAGTATCCGGTTCAGGCCATCGACAAGCGCATCAATGTCCTCCTTGGTGGTGTAGCAGGCCAGCGAGGCACGCACAGTGCCGTTGATGCCGTAGCGGTCCATGATGGGCTGGGTGCAGTGGTGTCCGGTGCGGACGGCAATCCCGACCTTGTCGAGCAGGGTGCCCACGTCGTACGAGCTGTTTCTGCCCACCAGAAAGGAGATTACCCCAGCCTTGTGGGGGGCTGTACCATAGATGCGCAGGTTGGGTATACTGAGCAGTCGGCGTGTGGCATAGTCAAGCAGGCCGGCCTCGTGGCGCGCTATGCTCTCAATGCCCTCGCCTGCCATAAAGTCGATTGCGGCTCCCAACCCCAACACATCGCCCACCGACGGGGTGCCTGCCTCAAACTTGAAAGGTAGTTCGTTGTAGGTGGTCTTTTCAAAAGTCACGTCCTGTATCATCTCACCACCCCCCTGGTAAGGAGGCAAGGACTCCAAGGCCTCCTCTCTACCATACAACACACCCACGCCCATCGGGGCGTACATCTTATGTCCGGAAAAGCAATAGAAATCGCATCCTATATCCTGCACATCCACCCGCATGTGTGCCACGGCCTGGGCCCCGTCCACCAGCATCATGGCCCCGTGTCGGTGGGCTATCTCGGCCATCTCCTTCACGGGGTTGACGGTGCCCAAGGTGTTCGACACATGGTTGCAGGCCACCATGCGTGTACGCACAGTGAAGAGACTTTCGTACACCTTCATGTCCAGCACGCCTTCATCATTGAAGGGTATCACCTTCAGCCTCGCTCCAGCCCGCTCGCACGCCAGCTGCCACGGGACGATATTCGAGTGGTGCTCCATGCCCGACACAATCACCTCGTCGTGGGGTTTCAAGTGCTTCCACCCGAACGAGGAGGCAACCAGGTTGATACTCTCTGTCGTGCCACGGGTGAAGACTACTTCGCGATGGCTGCGGGCATTGACGAAGTGTTGTACCTTTCGCCGCACCTCCTCGTAGCGTTCGGTGGCCTGAGAGGCGAGATAGTGGGTTCCACGGTGAATATTGCTATTCAGCGTCAGGTAATAATTGGTGAGAGCGTCTATCACCTGCTGAGGCTTCTGAGTAGTGGCGGCATTGTCGAGGTAGACCAGCCGCTTGCCATATACCCTTGTATCAAGAATAGGGAAATTCATTTTTTAAACTAAAAACTATATTGAATGTGTTAACGTGTTAATGTGTAAATCGATTAACGAATTAACACGTTTACGAATTAACGAATTCATTTATACCAAATATACATTGCAACTACGCCGAGAGTGAGCAATCCTAAAAAGATAAAGAAAGCCCAGCTGCACCCCTGCTTGGGCAGCGGCCTGTCTTTACGCATGAAAACTCGCGCAAAATCGATTTTGCGGTCGATGTCGCTATTGTCCGACATGGGCATTACGTTTTTTCCTTACAATGGCACGAACCACAAAGAAGGCGACTGCCGCACAGAGCAACACCACGATGATGACAGACAGTTGGTGGCTGTATTTCTCAATCACCTGCGGGTCGGCCGCACGGTAGGCGAGCCAGCCCAAGAGGGCAAGCACCACATTCCACAACCCTGCACCGATGAAAGTGAAGAAGGTGAAGGGCAGAAGGTTCATTTTAGACAGCCCCGCAGGGATGGATATGAGCTGGCGGATGACGGGGATGAAACGGCCTATGAGTGTCGACAGGTTGCCGTGGTCGTTGAAGTAGACCTCGGCCCGTTGCACCTTCTCCTTCGACAGCTGCAGCAGATGCCCCACCTTGCTGTCGGCAAAAGCATAGATGATGGGTCTGCCAAGCCAACGGCTAAGGAAATAGTTGATATAGGCACCCAATAGTGCCCCCAGCGTACCAATCAGCACAATCAACCATACCTTCATTCCACCCTTGGTGTCGGGATTGCAGGCCACATATACCGCTGGCGGTATCACCACCTCCGACGGGAAGGGGACAAACGAGCTTTCGAGCGTCATCAGCAGCCCTACAGCCTGATAGTTCATATGTTCGTCGTACCATCCCAACACCTTTGAGACGAAGCCTGAAGAGCCGCTGTCGATGCCACGCAACTGTTCGGCCACATGTTGGGTGGCAGGCTCTGCGTCGCCAGTTTGCGCCATTGCCAAGCGGCAGCCGAACGCAAGTAGGATAATCAGTAGTAGTTTTTTATTCATGTTTGATATTGATATTTTGATTAAACTAAAAAGTAAAAACTAAAAACTAAAACTTGTCAAATTAAGAATCACGAATTTACGAATTAAATGTTTATGTTTGTCGGTATCCTGCAATGGCTGTGACAATCTCTGGGTCTAGCGTCAGTTCGGGGTAGTAGGATAGCAGGTCAGAGAGCTGCGAAGCATACGATGTGGCATCTTCTGCCAACAGACTAAACAGCCTGTTGCGCCGCCCTAGTTTATAGTAACAGTAGAGTAGACGGCAGTCGAAGTGAAATCTATCGTCAGCCTCTTGCCTACAACTGTCCAATAGTGCGGCAGCTTCGGCAAAACGCTGTTGGGCAATATAGAGGTCGGCAAGGTCCAGCCATAGGTCGTCATAATCGGGACAGAGGTTGATGGCACGGTTATAGCAGGCTATTGCCTCATCCACATAGTCTAATTTCTCACAACAACGGCCTAGGTCGTTCCAAGCGAAGGCGTTGTCGGCATATTCCTTCAAGGCATCGTGGAAATAAACGTATGCCGTGTGATAGTTGCCCGCACGCATATATAGGCAGGCTATGGTGCGTAATATACTATGGCGGTCGTTGGTATAGTCCAACGCATCGCGCAACGCCTGCACGGCATGAGGAAGGTCGTCCAACTCCATATAGGCTTCGGAAAGCCCATACGAAGCATACTCATACCTATTGTCGATAGCCAGCGCATACTCGAAAGCATCCACCGCTTTGGCGGCATCCGCATGCCTGCCCTGCATATAGGAACAGCCCAGGCAATACCATGCCGTCGTACAATAAGGGTGGTCTGCCACATGTTTTGAGAAATACTGCACGGCCTGCTCCGTCCGGCCCTGCCATTCCCATATATAAGCAAGGGTGCGCAGGGAGCGGTGTTCGTCAGGATTCGCCTTTACCGCCTTGCGGTAAAAGCGCACTGCCTGTACCGTGTTGCCCAACTTCATATACTCGTCGGCCACATTGCCGTAGACCATGCCCAATTCGTAGCCGTCGGCGGCAGCCCGCAGATAGTAGCGGATGCTCTCTTTCGCGTTGCCCGTGGCACTGTAGAGGGTGCCTAACGAATAGCAGACATCGGTATTGTCGGGTTCCTCCCGTTCCAACTGCCCCAGCAGGCGGAGGGCCTGCCCGTAGGATTTCCGAATGCCCAACAGGTGGGCCTTGCGTAGACGGATGGCACTGTTGTTGGGGTATATGCTCTCGCCCAGACTCACCGCCGCCTCCAAACCCTCCACATCCTGCACCTCCAAATAATAGTCGGCAATCACCTCCAACTCGTCCACGTCGAAGAAACGACGCTCTCCATCCCCCCTTCGTTCGAAGGCGAGAACCAGCTGCTTCACATCGGGTTCGAAATCCTTAAATCGGTCTTTGCTCATAACTCATTCAATTTTCACCGTTCACTTTTTTCAAAAACTAATCCTTAGCGTCACACCACCCTTGGTAGTGGAGTTGGGGTAGGAGTTGGGGATATATGGCGTGTTGATATTGGTCTGGAAGAAAGCACGCAGGGTCAGGGTGGTGCTGAGGGCATATTCGGCCGAAAGCTCCGCCATCCACACCTGGCTGCCCGACGACACTTGGCTGATGTTCTGGTTTATCTTGCGAATGTTGGTCTTGTTGCTAGTGTAGGTGATGTTCAGCTGCAACACGACATCGCTTTTCAAGTGATGGACATCCTCTCCAAATTTCACATCCAACGCCACATCCTTGAAACGGTAGCCACCGCCAAAGGTGATACCGTCGCGCGAGGTCTCGGTAAGCTGGTTGTTGGAGAAGCTGAGTTGCAACGTGCGGTTTTTCTGCACCGAGAAATTAATCTGCACACTGTTGGTCATACTCATCGAGAGCCTGACAAGCGGGTTGAACTGCTCGCTAATCTGCACCCCCTCCATACTCCTCGGGGCCACAAAGTCGCCCGTATTGTTGAGCACGGTTTCCATACCGTAGTCATAGCCTTCCTTCCCTGAGATGGCAGCAGCGGTATAGTAGTTGCCGATTGAGTAGGTGGAGGCATACCTATGCGAAATGGAAATGTTGTTAAACCATTTCTTCAATGCCGGTATTTTGTTCAGGCCCGTGTACGACACCGACCAATTGGGCAGCGGCAGTCCCAAGAAGGGCGAGAAGGCGCAGCTGCCCGCATCCTTGCCCAAGTAGGTGGCCAAAAAACTGGTGAGCAGTACCGTCTGCTGGTTGGCACTAGAGCCTGCGGGGAAGTACAGCCCGTTCATCGTGTCGCGCACCATCTGGTCGCACATGGGATCGGGGTTAGCGGCAGCAAGCCGACCGGCAACAATACTTCTGTTTGCCAAAAAGTTGTCGAACAAGATGCTGTCGTCCACAAAGGCTGTGGCCAAGCTCCAACAGGTGGTCGAATAGCTGCCGGTCATCACAT
>CAZTVH010000058.1:0-2020 GCA_964616965.1 uncultured Bacteroidaceae bacterium
TGCCGCTAGCGTTCATCCTGAGCCAGGATCAAACTCTTCATTGTAAGAATTGCTCTGTAACCTTCTTGACTCATCCGTGTCTCCGCGCCCGGACCACCCGGACGCTCCGACACACGCTATCTCTCTGGTCCCATTGTTTCAAGTCTCTCTCGCCTCCGCCTCTCTCACCGTGTCTCCCTCTCTCGAAAGCGGGTGCAAAGATACGAACATTTTCCATTCCGCCAAAATTTTTTTTCACTTTTTTCTCATAAGGCACATCAACACGCTGTGCGCCAGAACAGAAAAAATCAAACTTTTTTTCGCGGCACGCGAAAAACACCCCGCAAAACGCCCCGGCACGCACCCGTTTTTCGCAAAAATCGGGGTCCGGACGCACGGAAAAAACACCACGTTCGCACAAAACATTGCGACACAGATAGATAACGCAAAACAACCTCCCAAGAGACTCCCGCCAGTCCGCGCTCGCTCTCCGCCACTTATACCTCAGTTATACCTCAGTTATACTATCACTAGGCGGACAACCGAAGTATAACTGAGGTATATCTCTGGTATAAGGGTGGGAGGCGGGAGGGAAGAAGGGTTATTGTGACGGCTCTGAGAGTGGGGCGAAACGAGGGATGGGGGGAGACGGGTTTGGGGGCAAAAGTAAAGAGCCGCAAACGGAGGGTTTGCGGCTCTTTGGCTGGATGCTGTGCGGTTTGGCTCTGTTGGGCCGTGTTGTCTTGGTGTAGACGACACCTATTATTATATGTGTACCTGCACTTGCTGGGGGATATAATTATAGGACTACGACTTTCTTTGCTGTGCAACCGTCGGGACGGACGAGGTAGACACCGGCTGAGAGGACGGGCACGACGCGTTCGCCAGTGGCGGGGGTGAGGTAGGCCACCTGACGGCCATAGAGGTCGAAGATGGCGACGGATTTGTCGGCTGCGCCCAAGATATGGATGTTGAGGCCTTGGGCAGTGACGCTGAAGACGGTTTCGGCAGTGTCAACATCGTCGATGCCCAGATCGTCGCCAAACAGGGCCTGCAGGATATAGTTGCGTGTGACGGCGATGGTGCGCGGATTGTCGGTGTTGCCGTCGCTCCATGAGCGGAAGTGGGCTCCAGGGAATGGGACGGCGGTGAGGATAGCCTCGTCGCCATAGGCGTATTCGCCATCGCCGTAGACGGCTCCTTGGTCGGGGTTGTTGGGCGAGAGGGTGACGGTGAATGTTTCAGGGCCGAAGACTGCCTGATAGGTGGCATCGGCTATGACATGCACAATGCGGGGATTGGCAGTTTTGCCATCGCTCCAGTAGATGAAGCGGCAGTGTTCATTGGGTTGTGCGGTGAGGCGGGCTTCTTCGCCGTAATGGTATTGTCCGGAGCCGGTGACGGTGCCTTGCTGGGTGTTGCTGGAGGTGACGGTAATGGTGTAGGTGGGTTCTGGCTCGAAGTAGGCTAGAAGCAGCGTGTCGCTGGTGAGTGAAACAAGGCGTGGGTTGGTGGTAACGCCGTCGCTCCATTGGACGAAGTGGTAGTTGGCAAAGGCTGTGGCGAGGATGGGCACTTGCATCATATAATTATATGTTCCCGAACCGCTGACCATGCCCATAGTGGAGTCGGCCGACTGGCATTCGAGGTGGCAGGTGTTGATTACGAACTGTGCCTGCAGGTTGGTGTCGTGGGTGAGGAGGAGGGTTCGAGGGTTGTCGGTGTTGCCGTCGCTCCAGCTGATGAAACGGCAGGGGCCGAAGGGTATGGCAGTGAGGGTGAGTGCGGTGAGGTAGGGGTAGGTGCCGCCACCTGAGACGACACCAAGAGTGGAGTCGTTGCTGGTAACGACAGCGGTGAAGTTGTTGGTGATGAAGTTGGCAGTGAATGAGGTGTCGGAAGATATGACGACACGGCGGGGGTTCTGCGTGATGCCGTCGCTCCACTGGGTGAAGCGGTAGCCATAGTTGGGGGTGGCGGTGATGAAGATGAAGTCGCCGTATGCGACGACACCGCTGCCCGATGTGTGGCCCATGGCGGG
>CAZTVH010000058.1:2120-10586 GCA_964616965.1 uncultured Bacteroidaceae bacterium
ACGGTGACGGTGCGGGGATTGTCGGTGTTGTAGTCGTCCCACCGAACGAAATGGTAGCCATAGTTGGGTGTGGCGGTGAGGGTGGCCTGGGTGTTGTGGAGATAGCTGCCCGTGCCAGAGACGCTGCCTAGTGCGGGATTGTCCGAGAGGACCGTGACGGTGTAGCTGTTGACAGCAAACTGAGCAATGTAGGAGGCGTTCTGAGTGGCAATGACGGTACGCGGGTTGGAGGTGTCGCCGTCGCTCCACTGGACGAAATGGCAGCCTGCTGCCGGAGTGGCGACAAGGGTGACGGGGCTATTGTGGCTGTAGGGGCCGCCGCCGGTGACGGTGCCCAGGTCGGGATTGGCACTGCTGACCATAATGGTGTAGACGTTGATGGCAAACAGGGCTGTGAAGGTGGCGTTGCTTGTGACGGTGACGGTGCGGGGATTGGAGGTGTTGCCATCGCTCCACTGGATGAAATGGCAGCCTGTGGCAGGTGTGGCCGAAAGGGTGGCTGTGGCGTTATAGTTATAGGTGCCGGCACCCGACACGGAGCCCAAGGTGGTATCGTTTGCCACGACTGTGAGCAGGTAGGTTTCGGGAAGGAATTGCGCGGTGAGCGATGTGTCGGAGGTTACAACCAGGGTGCGGGGATTGTCGGTAACGCCGTCGCTCCACTGGACGAAGTGATAGCCATAGGCGGGAAGGGCAGTGAGAGTGGTTGTGTCGAGATAGGTGAAGGTGCCGCCGCCTTGGACAGAACCCATCGTGGAGTTGCTGCTGAGGAGGGCAACGGTGTAGGAGTTGGCGGCAAAGAGGGCGGTGAAGGCAGTGTCCTGCGAGATGGTGACGGTGCGGGGATTGGCAGTGACGCCGTCGTTCCACATGGTGAAATGGTAGCCGTAGTTGGCTACGGCAACGATGATTGCTTGGTCTTGGTAGGAATATGTGCCAGCACCAACGGCGGTGCCCATTGTGGGGTTGTTGCTACTAAGAGAGAGTGTGGAGGTGTTGGAGAGGAAGATGGCTACGAAAAGGGAGTCTTGTGTGACAACGACGGAACGCGGATTGAGGGTGTTGCCATCGTTCCAACGCTGAAAATGGTAGTCGGGATTGGGCGTGGCGGTGAGTATTGCGGTGGTGTTATAGCTGTAGAGACCCGCGCCCGAAACGGAGCCCCAGGCGGGATTGTTGCTGGAGACAGTGATGTAGGAATTGTCGGAGACAAAGATGGCGGTGAGGCTGGTGTCGGACGAAAGACTGAGCTGGCGAGGGTTGGCGGTGGAGCCATCGCTCCAACGAAGGAAATGGAAGCCGCTGTTTGCCAGAGCCTGTATGGTTGCCTGATGGTTGCTGCAAGTGGGCTGCTGGAGAACGGTGGCATAGCCCATAGTGGTGTCGTTTGCAGAGAGGTAGAGCGAGAAGGGGGCGGACTCAACAAAGTTGAGGAAATCCTCCCAATGGTCGGCGACCATGTAGTTGAGCATGGCTCCGCAGGGCACATAGACAGGCGTGGTGGCGGAGGCAGAGGCAAAGGTGCTGTCGTAGATGGCGGGAGGGACGATGCCACGCATCTCGATGCGTGTGATGGGCAGGATGGAGGCATAGGCATAGTCGCCAATGCTGGTGAGGGATGCGGGAAAGATGAGACTGCCACCCATCTGGAGGCAGCCGTGGAAAGCACTGTCGCCAATGGTAGTAAGGGTGGTAGGCAGAGCAGGCGACGAGAGGCGGATGCAACCGCTGAAGGCGTTGCTGCCTATGGTGGAAAGGCTATTGCCTAATGAAATATCGGAAAGGCGGACACAATTGCGGAAAGCGGAATTGCCAATGGCGGGTGTGGCCGAGCCTAAGGAGACTTGGAACAGGCGGTCGCATCCACTGAACGCTTCGGCTGGAAGGGGCAGGGTGCTATTGACCACGGTCAGCGACAGAAGGCTGTCGCAATTGGAGAAAGCACCATTGCCGAGATAATGGACACTGGCAGGGATGGTCAGTGCGCCAGCGATTTTGGAACAGCCGGCGAATGCCGACGTGCCGACGGACAGCAAGCCGGTGGGTAACTGGAGGGGGCCACCAATATTGGCACACCCTTGGAAGGCGGACGAGCCAACGGATGTAAGCGTGGTCGGCAGTTGGAGCGGACCTTGCAGCGAGGTGCAACCACAGAAGGCGGAGTCGCCCATGGTGGCGAGGGATGTGTTGAAAACAAGATGTTGCAAGGCGGTCTTGCCAGAGAAGGCAGCACTGGGAATATGCAGCACACTGCTGCCCACTATGAGCCGTGTGAGGGATGCAAAGGGGGCGAAAGCAGCGGCAGGGAATGTGGCATCGGTGAAATGGTTGGTGTTGTAGTGGAGGGTGTGCAGGTTGGCTGCGCCACTGAAGGCACTGGCATGGATGGACGTAACATTGCTTCCGACATATAGCGAGTCGAGCATGGTTGCGCCGGCAAAGGCATACTGCGGAACGGTCTGCACATCGTCGCCAATGACCAACTGGGTGAGCGCGGCGACTGGCAGGGAGGAATGGTAGGTGCCACCAGAATAGTAGCTGCAACTGGCGTTGCGGGCGTTGTAGTGGATATAGCGCACATTGTTGGTGCCTGAGAAGGTGTTCTGCATAACATACGCTACTGAGGTTCCGAGATAAAGGCTGTCGAGACTGGTGCAATTGCAGAACGCCCAATTGCCCAAGAGGGTCACCGCATCGGGGATATGGAGGGTGGTAAGGCTGCTGCAGCCTTCGAAGGCAACATTGCCGATGGTGGTTACCGAAGGACCAAAAGAGACCGAGGCAAGAGCACTGCAGCCCTGGAAGGTGCCCACGCCAATCATGGTCACGGCATCGGGAAGGTGTATTGAGGTAAGATGGTTGCAACCCATAAAGGCATTGTCGCCAAGGGATGTCACCGTACTGGGGATGACGACAGACAACAGAGCCGTGCATTGCGAACAGGCACTGCTGCCAATGGACGTAACGGTAGTGGGTAGCGAAAGCCCTGTCAGCGCAGTACAGCCACTGAAGGCATAGTTGCCAACTGACACTACGGCGTAGGTGTTGCCACCGTGCGTGACCGTGGCAGGGATCTGAACACTGCCCGACGGAGAGGCATAACCGCTATAGTAGCTGGTGCCCACATGGTTGGGATAGACCACCGACACGGTGCTATCAGACAATATGCTATAGTAAAGGGTTTGTCCCGAGCCGCACACAGAGGAGAAGTCGAATGCGCGAGCATAGGGGAGGGATGCACCTAAAGATAGTACCAAAAATAATACTCGTATTATCGTTCTGTTCATAGTCATTGATTCATCTATTGGTAGACATTACCGTCATTACCATGCCACAAATATCTTCTGTTCACCATAAACCGTGCCCACGCCATTGGTGGCGTATGCGCGGTAGTAATATGTAGTGCCTGGGGTCAGATTGGCCAACTGGCTGACGAACGCACCGATGCCAGTACCGTCGGTGGTGTGCAGACCCGAAATGGTGGGCTGCGGCGAAGTGCCATAGCAGACCCCCCTGCGGACGACTTGGTACCCACCATCGGTTTCAACATTACCACCGCCCACGGCACTGGTAGATGTGACGCTGGATACTGTGGTGGTGGTGACTGTCGGCAGACCAGAGGGGGTGGAAAAGATCCGTTCGGGACCATAAGCAATACCTGACGAATTCTGAGCGTATGCCCTAACGTGATAGGTGGTATTGGGTTCGAGATTGTCCATACGACTGGTAAATGGACCCATGCCTGCCCCATTGACGGTGTGCGCATTGCTAATGGTAGGCTGGGTAGATGTGCTCCAACAGATGCCGCGAGATTCGACATCGAACTCTCCTTCAGCAACAACTTCACCGCCGGACAAAGCCGAAGTGGTGGTAATGTCGGTAATGCTGGCCGTATAGACAGTGGCCAAGCCAGAGAGAGTGGTGATAGACACTTGGTCGCTATACCCCACCCCTATTCCGTTTACAGCATAGGCACGCAGATAATAGGTGGTATGGGGAGAGAGGGTCAAAGTGCAATCGAACTCATCGGGTCCGACGGGTACTGTCACCTTGTCGTTGTCAATTGTGGGGTATTGCATTGTGCTATAGACAATGCCCTGCTCGACAATAGTTGAATTGCCCCAGCTCTCGATGGTGCCAAAGCAGAGGGCAGAGGTGGCCGTGACATTGGTGACACCGCCCATGCTCACAATCGGGAGATCGGGGCCGACCATGAATAGGGTACCCAAATCGTACTCCTTTTTTCCAATGGGCACGTCGGCAAAACTGTAGTCTAAGGCTTCGTACAGCGAATCTGTTGTGAAAAGGATAGAATAGCCGTTGAGTAGTTGGTCAATCGTGGCGATTAATTCGAAAGTGCCATCGGCAGCGGTGTATACCACAGTACCCTCATTGCGGTCGTCGGAACCATATACGCGTATACCTTGCAACGGCTGGTTTGTACGCTTGTCTAAGACCTTGCCGAAGCAGCGCGTGGTTTCATATATGCCTTCTTCCTCAAGCGTGTTGATACAGGAGGAGAACAATATGCCTATGAGACAGAATGGAAGGAAAAGAAATCTACGATACATACTAGAATCTATAAGTTAGACCGACCGTGGGGACAACAGCGTTGGGGGTAGACATAAGGGAAGGAGACCAGGCAAAAGCCAGTTCCGGTTTGGGTTCCAACGTGTAGGCACGGATAAAGTTGAAAATATAAAGGGCCCCGGCAGCACCCCAGATAACATAGGAGGTGGTGCGGAGCGTATTGTAATCGTTGCGTGCACGCAGACGGGCCGCGTTCGACCGAGAATAGTCATTTAAGATGTCCAATTTGTTTTGCGCCATCACATAACAGCCGATGCCACCGCCAATTAATGCCATCTCGCCCAACATGGTTACTACGCCTTCTCCCACATAGCCTTTGCCCATTTGTCCGAGACCCGGTATTATCGATTTGACCAATGAGGCTCCATCGGTCACATTGCGGGCACGTTCGCCCTTGTCCCACACAGGAACCACATCGCGCATGGATGCCACTTGACAGAGTACACAGACCCAATAGGAACCGTTTTTGAGGTTGACCTCGTATTGGTCGACCTTGTTGACAGGAATGCCACATTGCTGTGAAACGAGAACATAATTGGTGCCTTTGTGAAGAGACTCGTATACTTCTGCCTCGTTGAAGGTCTTTCCAAGGCGGTTGGCCGTGTTTTGGAAGACCCTGACCAAAGCCCTGTTCAAAGCCTCTTCAACAGTTTTTCCCTCGCCCGACTCACGGACATAGATATATGTGTTGTTGGCGGGCAACGGCATCTCTTTCATCCAAGAGGGCTCACGCTTGGCATGGCAATCAACGATACCTACCATCAATAGCATGAGAATGAATATTATTCTGTATTTCACTTGCTAGAGTTTTTAATTAGTTCATTATTCTTGTATTAGAACATCGTCGGACTGGAGAACGTAATGGCGGCCACACGAACATTGCAAACTGTCGTCCAACCGCTTGCCACACTCACAGACCCAGCCAATCCGGCGGGCAGGGACACCTGCCATAAGGGCATAGTCGGGGACATCGTGCGTGACAACTGCACCGGCAGCTATCAATGCCGAGCGTCCTACTGTGTGTCCACAGACTACAGTACTGTTGGCACCAAGCGAGGCTCCCTCTTTTATCAGAGTCTTAGCATAAACGCCATGACAGGGGAAGTGGGCACGCGGAGTGGTCACATTGGTGAACACACAACTGGGTCCGCAGAATACATTATCCTCAATCTCCACCCCTTCGTACACCGACACATTATTCTGGATGCGGACACCGTTGCCGATGCGCACATTGTTGCCCACATTCACGTTTTGACCGAAAGAGCATCGTTCCCCGATGCGGGCACCTTTCTGAATGTGGCAAAAGTGCCATATCTTGGTGTTTTCTCCAATGACGACATCGTCGTCGACATAACTACTTTCGTGGACAAATGGGTTCATTTCTCAGTCTGTTTAATATTTTGCAGGCAGACCGCCAGGCTGTCAGTCCAATAGGGGACTCGCAGGCCGAACGTCTGTTTGAATTTTGTCTTGTCGAGAACTGAATAGCTCGGACGCACTACAGGACTTGGATATTCGTCGCTGTGACACGGCTGGATGTCGCAATCGATGTGCTCCGACAGGCGTGCAATTGCCTTGGCAAAGTCGTACCAGCTGCAAACACCTTCGTTACTATAATGGTATAGGCCTTCGTGGCCCGACACCAAATTCTCTTCGAGGATGGTGATTATGGCTTTAGCCAAGTCGCCAGCGTAAGTAGGGGTTCCCACCTGATCGAATACCACGGTCAATTTCGGCTTAGTGGCGGTAAGGGATAGCATTGTTTTGCAGAAGTTCTTCCCATACTCACTATACAGCCACGCAGTGCGGAACATGAGGTAACGGCACCCACTAGCCACAACAGCTTGCTCTCCGAGCAACTTTGTTTGTCCATAGACACCTGTAGGATTGACCTGTTCGCCTTCCCCGCAGGGGGTATTATTCAAGTTGCCACCAAACACATAATCAGTCGATATATGCACAAGAAGCCCGCCAACCTCAGCCATTGCCTTTGCCAGATAGCCAACGGCAATGTGGTTCACCCTGTCGGCTGCTTCCTCATCGCTTTCTGCACGGTCCACATTGGTGTAAGCCGCACAGTTCACTATGGCCTCAATACGATTTTGGGCAACATACTGCCTAACTACATCAAGATTAGTAATATCCAAATCCTCTATGTCAGTGAATATATAGTGATGTCGAGATTGAACACAGCCCAACCGCATATGCGACCCAAGTTGTCCGTTTGCACCAGTAACGAGGATGGTCATTTTCAGCAATTGTTATTAATAGTTGAAAGGAGATAATACGTCGCGCAAATAGGGGTGGTGACGGTCTTTTTCCGACAGAATCATTTTATCGACCGGCAGTCGCCAATCGATAGCCAAGTCGGGGTCATCCCATGCAATAGCTCCTTCGCTCTGCGGCTCGTAGAACTCGTCACATTTATACTGGAAGATGACTTCATCGCTGAGGACAGAGAAACCATGAGCTATACCTTTGGGCATATAGAATTGGTAGTGATTGTCCGCCGACAGTTCCACAGCCACATGACGACCGAAGGTGGGAGAGCCTTTACGAATGTCAACCGCCACATCTAACACACACCCTTTCACTACCCGCACCAACTTACTCTGGGCATAAGGTGGCTGCTGGTAGTGCAACCCGCGCAATACACCATAGCGCGACATTGACTCATTGTCCTGCACAAAGGTAACTTGGATGCCTGTCTCTTCGGCAAATTCGCGAGCATTGAAACTCTCGAAAAAATATCCCCTCGCGTCACCAAAGACACGAGGTTTGATAAGAAGTACGTCTTCAATATCTGTTTTTACAACTTCCATTACAATCTATTTCTTGATTAGATTAAGCAAATACTGTCCGTAAGGGTTTTTCGCCATGGGCTGTGCTATGCGTTGCAAGTTCTCTGCTGTTATCCAGCCTTTCTCATAAGCAATGCTTTCCAAACAAGCCACCTTCAGTCCCTGACGTTTCTCTATCACCTCAATAAAGGTTGAAGCCTCAGCAAGAGAATCGTGAGTTCCAGTGTCCAGCCAAGCAAAGCCACGGCCAAATAACTGGACTTTCAATTCTCCATCCTCCAAGAAACGTTGGTTTACTGAGGTAATTTCAAGCTCGCCACGAGCCGATGGCTTAATCTCTTTGGCCACTCGCACCACTTTGTTAGGATAGAAATAGAGCCCCACCACAGCATAGTTTGACTTGGGACACTGAGGTTTCTCCTCTATCGAAAGAACCTTGCCTTGGGGGTCAAACTCTGCCACGCCGTAACGCTCAGGGTCTGCCACCCAATAGCCAAAAACCGTTGCTTTCTGCTCCTGTTCTGCATCCGATACTGCGTCTCGCAACAACTTTCCCAATCCATTGCCTTGGAATATATTGTCCCCTAACACCAAACAACAGGCATCGTCACCGATAAATTCCTCGCCAATAATGAATGCCTGAGCAAGGCCGTCAGGAGAGGGCTGTTCGGCGTAGGAAAAGCGAACTCCAAAGTCTGACCCATCGCCTAACAATCGCTTGAAGCTAGGGAGGTCATAAGGGGTGGAAATAATCAGAATGTCGCGAATGCCCGCCAGCATGAGAGTCGAAATGGGATAATACACCATCGGCTTGTCGTAAATGGGCAGGAGCTGCTTACTGACACCCTTAGTTATAGGGTACAGGCGGGTACCTGACCCGCCTGCAAGAACAATTCCCTTCATAATATAATAAAATACATATTATTTATTCCTCGGACTTTTTCTTCTTCCCATCAGATTTACTATCGTCGTCCGACCCATAGCCATAACCGTAGCCGTAACCATAGCCGTAACCATAGCCGTAACCGTAGCCATAACCGTAGCCGTAACCATAGCCGTAACCATAGCCGTAACC
>CAZTVH010000059.1:0-9159 GCA_964616965.1 uncultured Bacteroidaceae bacterium
AAATCGCCGCGTATTCCCTTTACATTGATTGTTTTTGCATCTTCAACAACATGATAATTCGTTACAATATAGCCATTCCCAAGAGCAAAACTCGAACCAGACCAATTAGAATGTTGTCTTTTGGCTATAGCATTGTCGTACATCGTTTTTGTCGGATATGATTTGATAAATTCAAAATTATCATATACCTCGAATGATAGATTCCCATGCGTGATTTCATCAAGAAGGTCCTGTGGTAGTTTAAATCCAAGGCTGAAATATAAAGGTGATGTTAAAAAAAATCTATCTTTCTTTGTGACACCTGTATATGCGCCAGATGTTTCATAATATGAGTAGGATAATTCGTATGCATTTGTTTCACCTATTCGATGAAATGTCAATTTGGTGGGCTTATTATCTTTTTTTGGTAGTTTAACAACTTTGTATCGATTTGTTAAGTATCTAACTATTGCACATGTCATAAAGTCAGTTACACTATCAACTTTGTGGCCATATAATAAAATGTCTCTATGAGTTGAAACATTATAAATACCCTCTATCGGATCCAATTCAGAGATATGTTCTTCAAAGTATTTCTTGTAATAATTTTCGTCTTGTGAAAATACTACATTTAATGTGCTAGCAAGTATTATAGCGAGACAAAAAATTTTTTTCATGGTGTGTTTGTATTGTGCTATTGTTGATACGATGGATGCAGCTACTACACCTCATCAGTACCCAATGAGGCAAACTACAAAAGAAGCGTGGCACTGATATACCACTTCTTCGAATGGAGGTCCTAGGAATTACCTTTGTCAGCAGATGTGAAAACAGCCCACGCTATACGCGCGAACCATCATACCAAATCTTGCTGACACTACTGGAAGTTTCCTAGGTTTCCATTCGCAAGACGAAGATATAACGCTTCGTGATTTCTCTTTCGAAATCGGGTGCAAAATTACACAATTATTTCCATATAATAAAAAATAGTTTTTGCTTCAAGAAAAAAGCCAAATACTGCCGTACTGCTATGCTCTAAAAAAAAGGTGCATTCTCCGAGCGGAGCTGCACCTTTGAATTGTCTAGAAATAAATCGGTCTACATTAGTAGCCATTTCCATACGGGAATTACCTCTACGGGCAATGAGTCTATTTGGCAATGCTCCTCTTGATCGCGTGTGACAATGACGGCTTGTTGAAGAGGGTTTACACGGTGTAATGCCGCCAGAGCTCCCAGCTCTCGCGCACGTGTTTCGTCACTCATCATATCCAGTGTGGCTTGAACCGCCATGCCTACTTCTGGCACATAGAAATCAACCTCGATGTTGCGGTTGTAATAAAACACTCTCGGCTCGTCACCATTTGAAAATTGCCTTAATAGATGTATTGCACAAATGTTTTCCAACAGCTTTTCGTCGCCTCCGAACAGGAAGTTGTTCAGCAATCCGTTGTCTGTGAAGTAGCGTTTCTTGATTGTCTCTTTCTCTGTTATGGGGGAGACGAAATTTGACAAGGAGAAAAGCATATAGCTGTCTTCAAGGTATTGTAGATAGTCTTTTACTGTGGCAAGGCTCACTTTTTCGCCAGTAGATTTTACAATATTCTGTAGTCTAGAGAGGGATACTGGCTGCGTGGTGCTTTCTGCAATTTTCTTTACCAAGAGCCTTATTCCGCGAGTATTGCGAATGCTATTGCGGGCTACGATGTCGCCTAGCAGTATTTTCTGATAGAGGCTGTTCACCCATTCTCTTTTGTCTATCAAATCGAAGCTTTCTGCAAAACCGCCATGGGGAAAGTAGGTGTCCATATAGTGTGCAACTAGGTGTAGTACGTTGGGGGTGTACAACCAGTTATCATCAAGACCAACTCCACGATTGTGCAAATATTCCTCAAAGGAGAATGGCCACACTTCTCTAATGACGAATCGGCCTCCCAGCGTAGTGGCAATCTCGTTACTCAGCATCTTTGCATTACTGCCTGTCACCATCACCCTATATTGTTGATCTGCCAACCTTCGTACAAATTGTTCCCACCCATCAATCACTTGTACCTCGTCGAGGTAGACATACGGTCTTTTATCACCGAACATCTCGGCATAGCAGTCAAGCCATAGTCCTAGTTCCGAAGCCTCCATGTAGCGAATACGTTCGTCCTCGAAGTTCACATACAAACAGTCCTCTAACTTTATCAGCCCTTGGGCAATCCGCTGCTGCATGTCCTGAATCATAAGGCATGACTTGCCAGCTCGGCGTATGCCCACTAGCACGTAGTTCATCCTCTCCTCAAATTGTTGTGGGCGGAAAGTCAGTTGCCGCTCACGAACCTCTTGATGCCGTTCGATGATAATCCTTTTGATAACCTGTTTGTCCATATAGATGCAATATTTCAACCTATAAGTATAAATAATTTCCGATTTCTATAACGTATATGTTGAAATAATATTGCATTTACTCCAAATTATTATTGTTGGTGAATCCAATTTCACCGATTTGCTGGGGAAAGTACTACTATAAGATTACCACTGGAGATTCCAGTTCCGGCCGAGCAGGCGGTCGAGGAGCGTGCGTTGCGGTACTGGTCTCTGCAGTTCGAATTCGCCAGAGGGATTGACAAATCCATGGGTGTTGCCTATTCTGGCGTAGGCAAGTCCTTCAGAGAAGTAGCCCAACTCGTCGAAACGGATGTCGATGACTAGGTTGCCAGATTTGTCGATGGCACCATGTTTATGGTTCGCCAATACAGAAGCGCGCCCTTCCACGAGGCAGACGACCGTGTCATATTTGTCGCCAAGGATGGCCAGGGTATTCCCATGTCCGTCCACGAAACGCCATTGCCCATCAATGTGTACTGGCATAACCCCTTCCGAGAAATAGTCGGCATCGTCGTACTGGACAGGCACCACAAAGTTTCCGCTCTTATCAATAAGGCCACATTTGTCTTCGATTTCAACTTCTGCCAGACCGTCTACGAAAGGACCCGCAAAGTCGAATTGGAGCGGGATGACCACCTTGCCCTCATGGTTGACGTAGCCATACTTCCAGTCTATCACTATGGTTGCCAGACCGTCGGAGAAAGGCTCTACATCGGTGATAGTATCGGCAAGGGTGACAAGTGTGTGGCCTTGTTTGTCGATGATATGGTGTTTCCCATCAACGAATACGATGGCAACGCCCTCGGTAAAGCTGTTGGCATATTCGAATTGGGGGGCTATGACGAATGTGCCGTTCTTGTCGATATAGCCGTACTTCTCGTTTTTCTCAACCACAGCCAGACCTTCGGAGAAGCCTTCGGCATCAGTGAATTGAGGGGGTATGACAAAGAAACCTTCACGGTCGATATACCCCCATTTGTCTTTTTGCATTACGGCTGCAAGGCCTTCGGAGAAGGTCCAACAAGCACCAGCTAGAAATGGCTTCATATCTCGATGATTAAGGGTTTGTCAAATAGGGTCGCTAATGTTGGTTCTCGGCGTTGCCGACAAACTGTGCCAGCCAGTCGAAGTCGGTGGCGTGGTTGTGGCTCTCCTTGTTTTCCCAGCGGGCGGGGTCGATGTAGACCTCTAGCAGTTTGGCGGGGCCTTCAGAGAAGAGCTCCACCGTCTCGGCCGTGGCGGGCAGCAGCACACATTCGCCAGCGTGGATGGGCTCGATGCTCTCCATCGCCTTCACGGCGGCGATGCCTTCGACGCAGAGGTAGACCACAAAGCTGTCTAGCTTCGAGAAATCCTTCCTCATGGGCTTGGTGAGCGGGATGAGGTTGGTGGTGAAGTAGGGGCATTCCGCCAGCGGGGTGGTGCTGTTCTCGCGGTAGCTATAATGCGTCTTTCCGTCGTGTGTGACACCAAAATCTATGGCATCCAGGGCCTCGGCGGTGTGCAGCTCGCGCAGCTTGCCGTCCGCGTCGGGGCGGTTGTAGTCGTAGATGCGGTAGGTGCAGTCGCTGCTCTGCTGTATCTCGGCCAGCAGCAGGCCTTTGCCCAGCGCATGTACACGGCCGGCGGGAATAAAGAATGTGTCGCCCGCTTCGGGATGTTCGATGTGCATGAGCCTCTCCAAATGCCCTGATACAAGAAATTGCTGATACTCCTCGCGCGTCACCTCTTCCTCAAAGCCGTCCACAATCTCAGCCCCCTTCTCGGCCTCGATGATATACCACATCTCGGTCTTGCCGTTCTCCATGCCGCGCTGTTGTGCCAGCTGGTCGTCGGGGTGAACCTGAATAGACAGCTTGTCGTTGGCATCGATAATCTTGATGAGCAGCGGGAACTCGTTGCCGAAATGCTCATAGTTCTTCTCGCCAATCAGCTCGCCCATGTATATCTCCAGCACCTCGCTGATGGTGTTGTCGGCCAGAAATCCGTTGGTCACCACCGACTCGTTGCCTTCCATTCCCGACAGTGCCCACAGCTCGCCGCAGTTGGGCAGCGGGTCGTAGTTGAAACCAAGTGTCTTTATCTTATTGCCGCCCCAAACCTTGTTTTTGAACAGGGGCATAAACTTCATTGGGTAGAGCATCTCTTTAAAGTAAAAGCTAAAAAGTAAAAGCTATAAAATATTTGAAACTAAAAAGAATAACTAAAAGGGTGGGATACGTCTTTTTAGTTTTTAGTTTTTAGTTTATACACTTCCCATGCCTGTATGTCGCGTGCCACCACGATGCCTTGCTTGTCCACCAGTATCATATAGGGGATATGGTTGACCGAGAGCTGCTGCAGATAGTGCGCATCCCAGCCGTTGGGGTTGTCGTCGATGTTGATGACCAGTGTCTGCACCTCCTTGCCGGCCAGTGCCTTCTCGGCCTTCTCGCGCTGCTGCTGGCAGCGGTCGCACCAGGTGGCGCTGAACTGCAACAGCGTGTAGCCTTCTTGGTTGCGGCTTTCGGCGAAGGTACGGCGCACCTTGTTGCCGTCGAGATAGGCAAAGTCGGGCATCTCGCTGCCCTCGCTCACCGACGGGGTCTCCCGCAGCCAGCGGCGCAGCAGGGTGTAGTGGTAGGTGTGCTTGCCCGCATCGCCTATTTGTCCTATCAGCTGGCGCAGAGTGCCGTCGTCGATGTTCGACATCTGGCGGTATAGCACAAAAGGCGTGAATATCGACCCCGCGTTCTCCTTCACATACTGGCGCAGGAAAGCGCCGGGGTCTGCCGAGCCGTAGTAGCGTTCCATCAGGTAGCGGTACTCGCTGTTGGTGCGTGACCCCTTGATGATGGAGGCATCGGGCCGTGTGGCGTTGACATTGATGCTGATTTCCGACCCTTCGAGGTAGAAAAACAGCGGCTGGCTCATCGTGGGGTGCTGGATGGAGGCCAGCACAGGCTTCTCCACGTTGCCGGAGAAGAAGAACATGCCCTTGTTGGCCTTGTCGGTGAAGGTGTGCGTGGACGAGTCGCCGTCGTAGACCGTCAGGGTGAACACGCCTGAGAGGCTGCTCTGGCCGCTAATCTCGTAGTGCTGGGCACGGCCGAGGGCGGGCAGCAACAAGAGGGTCAAAAAAAATATCCGCACAGGACTTGCAGCCCCATGCCTGTGGTGCTTTCGATTAAAGAGCATGTCGCACTGTGTTTAGTAGGAGCGGTAGGTCGAGCCGTTCTTTGAGTTGGTGCCACGTACCGAGATGTTTTGCTTCACGGTCTTGCTGCTTTTGTACTTCTTGGTGGGGTACATGGTAGCATTCTTCGACGAGCCGCACGCGCCCAATCCGCAGCTGGCAACCATCAGGCCTGCCACCAAAAAGAGCGACATGATGAACTTTGAGCCTTTTTTCATATCTTTCATAGTATATCGTTTTCTTCTAGTATTCAATGCGGTGTGCTCGGTTTGGGGTGCTTCGCGACACACTTTTCCGCATTACAAAATAACAAAAAAATCTTCAGATAGCCAAACTTTTTCAGATTTTTTGTGACTTTCGCGCCTTCTTGATCACATCCGCCCGCCGAATTCCATCCTCCTCAGTGGAGTTCCGGGCCCCGTCGGGCGGTGGCTGCGTCCCTCCTATTCTCGCTCCATGTTCGCACGTTCTCCATTCCATTTCCGTTTCAGGGAGCGGAGAACGATTTGAGAATCGGTAAGAATCGGTAGGATGTGGTAGGAAGCCGTAAGAAGCGGTAAGAATCGGCAGGGGCGAAAAAAAATGTGTGTGCGGAATGTGCTAATCAAATTTTTTTGTGTACATTTGCAAAGCAAAAAATGGTTGAACAGCACAGGTGGCGGTATGCGTAGACGATAGAGTATTAGCATATTGCCGTGCTAAACGAAGAAAATATGAATTATCAAAAAACGTTACGAATTTACGAGTGGGTTTCCTATATCCTTATTATAGGGGCGACGGTGGCCTATTTTATGTTGCGTGGGCAGGGGCCGTGGGCGTTGAACTTGACGCTGTGCATTCTAGTGGTGGCAGTGTTTTGCCGCCTGATGATGGAGCGCACACGCCGACAGGCTGCCGATGCTGAGAACGACGAGCTGAAAGAGGACTTGCGCAAGCTGACGCAGCTCTACGCACAGGAGAAGAAAAAAAATCAAAATAATTAAATAATCAAACTTATTCTTTATGGCAACAACAGCTGATATTAAGAACGGACTTTGCATCAATTTCAACAACGACATCTACACCATCGTAGAGTTTCTGCATGTGAAACCTGGCAAGGGTGCCGCCTTTGTGCGTACGAAGATGCGCAACGTGAAGACGGGCCGCATGTTGGAGAACACCTTCCCCAGCGGAGCTAAGATTGACATTGTGCGCGTGGAGCGCCGCCCCTACACCTACCTCTATAAGGAGGGCGACATGCATGTGTTTATGCACACCGAGACCTACGAGCAGATTTATATCCCTGAGGCTATCATCAATGCCCCGCAGTTCTTGAAGGATGGGCAGTATGTGGAAATCACCGTGGAGGCCGACACCGAGACCCCGCTGATTTGCGAGTTGCCGCCGTTTATCGAGACCGTTGTCACCTATACCGAACCGGGCTTTGCGGGCAACACCGCCACCAACGCCATGAAGGATGCCACGGTGGAGCCGGGCGTGCAGATCCGCGTGCCCCTCTTCATCAAGGAGGGCGAGCGCATCAAGGTGGATACCCGTACCAACGAGTACGCCGAGCGCATCAAGTAAGCAAAAAACCAGTCAGAGTAGTCCGACCAGTCCGACCAGACGGGCTGGTCGGGTCGTATAACCCAATAGATACACAGGATGATTATGTCTCAGTCGAGAATTACCATTTCTTATAGGTGCTGTGCCGTGGTGCTGGCACTGTGTGTGCTTGTTGCCGTGGGCTGTAATCGTAGCGGCAAGAAGCCCGCTGTCGCCCAGCAGGGCATAGACTATAGCGCAGTGGCGGTGCCGACCTTCGATGCCGACAGCGCGTACCAGTATGTGGCCGACCAGGTGGCGTGCGGCTACCGCACGCCGGGTAGCGAGGGGCAGCGGCGTTGTGCCGACTATCTGGCAGCCCAGATGCGGCGTTGGTGCGACACGGTGATTGTGCAGAACTTTACCACCACCCTTTGGGACGGGCGCGAGGTGCCGGGCAAGAATATCATTGCCACCATCAATGGCCGGCAGGGAGCTGAAGCCAACAAGCATGTGTTGCTGGGAGCGCATTGGGACAGCCGCCTGTGGGCCGACCACGACCCCGACAAGGCGAACCATCGCAAGCCCTTCGACGGGGCCAACGACGGCGCGAGCGGAGTGGGGGTGCTGATGGAGCTGGCCCGTGCCATTGCCACCCAGCCGTTGGATGTGGCGGTGGACTTTATCTTCTTTGATGTCGAGGACCAGGGCGTGCCCGAATGGGCTGACTCGTATATGGAGGACAGCTGGTGCCTAGGGTCGCAGTATTGGAGCCGCCATCCGCATGTGCCTTATTATACGGCTGTGTACGGCGTGCTGCTGGATATGGTGGGCACCGAGCAGCCGCGTTACACCAAGGAGCAAATCAGCCGCCAGTATGCAGGCAACATCATGAATAAGATGTGGACGGTGGCCGACGCGATAGGCTACGGCGGCATATTCGTCAATAGCGAGACAGACCCAATATTAGACGACCACTATTATGTGAATCGTTTGGCCGGGGTGCCGATGATTGATGTGGTGCAGAACAGCCGTGGGGTCAGCTTCTTCAAACATTGGCACACAATGGGTGACAACATGGAACATGTGGACCGAAACAGCTTAAAGGCCATAGGCGAGGTGTTGTTGAAGATGCTGTATGGCGACTATGGCGGGAAGTAAGAACTAACGAGTAAGAACTAAGAGATGAGACGTTTGGCAATTATCGTCTGTGTGGCTGCCTTGCTGGCAGTGTCGTGCGACAAGGAGAATATGTGCCGTGTGCCCTTTGGCGATGCTACTTGCCAGCTGGACCCCAATTCCCCCCTCTATGCGGGAATCAACAATTGCGACGGCTACGAGTATTTGGTGGGCGGCTATCAAGGCATTGTGGTGGTGCGGACAGGCTGGAGCGACTTTGCTGCCTACGAACGCACCTGCCCGGCCGACAGCGGTAGGCTGGAGATGGCAAAGAGCTATGGCAACATTGTGTTGGAATGCCCGCGCTGCCATTCGCAGTTCAACACCTTCGACGACGGCGCGCCGCTCTCTACGAGCAAAACATCTTGCTACCTGTACCAATATGGTACCCACTACGACGGGCGCATTCTCTATATCAGCAACTATTGAGGGGCGATGCTTGGAAATCGATAGTTGAGAAAAAAATGTCAATTATCAATTCTATAGGATAAGTTCGGCACAGGATGTCTCGGTTTCGTAAAGCTTGAGGGCTTGGAGACGGGAACCTTCGGGGAAAGCATGCTCAAGGAGGTGGGCGAAGTGGATGAGCAGGTTCTCGGTGGTGGGGGTGAAATCGACCCAAATGATTTTGGCTGCGAAACCGCCTAGCTCATTGTCGGGAGAGGCGGTGTCGGACATTTGTCGGGGTAGCACCAGGGCATGGTCGAAGCGGTCGACGATGTGTTGCTGCACAATCTCTTTGATACGACTGAAGTCGAGTACCATTCCGTCGGGGGAGCCGTCTATAAGAGACGGTTCTCCCTCAACGGTGACATATAGTTTGTATGAGTGGCCATGAATGTTGTGGCACTTGCCCTGATAGGCGGGCAGTGCGTGGGCCATCTCGAAGGTGAAGCGTTTGGTGAGACGCAGTAGCATGGCTTATTGCATTC
>CAZTVH010000059.1:9169-10586 GCA_964616965.1 uncultured Bacteroidaceae bacterium
TGTGCCAAAAGGGCGCGACCGTTCTTGATGTTCAGCAGTTTGTGGATGGTGTCGCGGTCGATGCCGCCACATGCCACGGTGCCGAGTTTGGCAGAGGCGCAGAAGAGGTAGATGTTCTGGCTGATGTAGCCTGCGTCGACAGCGGCGTAGAAGTCGCGGTCCTCGGTGTTTTTGAAGACACCCATACGGTCGTAGTTGGCAACCATAACGATGGAGATGGGTGCGACGGCGAAATGTTTCTGCTGGCTGATTTCTTTTCGGTGGTCGCCTTTGACGACAAGGTGGATGGCGTTTTTGGCGGCATCGTAGAGGTAGATGCCCTCGCGGGTGAAGAGGTAGAGGTCGAATTCTTGCACGTTGACGGCCGAAGGGGCTACGCGCTTCATCTCATCGGGGCGGTTGTAACCATAGGCACTCCACAGGAGAGAGGCAACATATTCGAGCGGGAGGTCTTCTTCGCGAATGTTGCGGACGGTGCGGCGTTCTTTCAGTGCCTCCACTAAGGGGGCGTGAAGCCCCTCGTAGGACATGGGCAGCTCGATGGTTTCCAACGTTTCGAGATTGGCTGCATCAGTGCGCGGGGTACCGTCGGGCAGGGGGATGCGGTTGGTGACGGTGGTTTTGCTGTTGTTTTTGTTTGTGGTCTTTTTCTGTGCCTGAGCTCCGCAGAGGGAGACAATCGCCACAAGGGTGAGAATGAGAATTTTTTTCATTTTAATGAGGGGTTAATGTTTGACTTGTTGATTTTATCCTGTACCAATTTCTTGGTGATGCGTATCTTGCTGCCTTTGGCGAGGGTGGGGAGGTCGAACATGAGGTCGGTCATCACGTTCTCCATGATGGAGCGTAGGCCGCGGGCACCTAGCTTGTAGGCCACGGCAGTGTCGACGATGGTGTCGAGGGCGCTGTTGTCATACACCAGTTCCACGTCGTCCATTTTGAAGAGGGCCTGATATTGCTTGGTGAGAGCGTTTTTAGGCTCGGACAGGATGCGGCGCAGCGCGTCGTGGTCGAGGGGGTTGAGGTAGGTGAGTCGGGGGAAGCGGCCTACCAGTTCGGGGATGAGGCCGAAATGTTTCAAGTCCATCGGTAGGATGTAGCGGAGCATGTTTTCGCGGTCGAGGTTCTCGCGGGTGCGGGTGCCGTTGTAGCCGATGGCGTTGCTCTTGAGACGGGAGGCGATGTTGCGGTCGATGCCGTCGAAGGCACCGCCGGCAATGAAGAGGATGTTGCGAGTGTCGACTTGAATCATCTGCTGTTCGGGGTGCTTTCGGCCTCCGTTGGGCGGCACGTTCACCACAGCGCCTTCCAACAATTTGAGCAGGGCCTGCTGCACGCCTTCGCCCGACACGTCGCGTGTGATGGAGGGGTTGTCGCCCTTGCGGGCTATTTTGTCGAGTTCGTCGATGAATACGAT
>CAZTVH010000060.1:0-10501 GCA_964616965.1 uncultured Bacteroidaceae bacterium
ATAATGAAAACCACCCAAGAACTCCAATCCATCGCCACGCAGGTGCGTCGCGACATTCTCCGTATGACTACTGCCGCCAAATCAGGACACCCCGGCGGCTCCCTTGGTACTGCAGACTGGATGACTGCCATGCAGTTCAACATCCTCCAACACGACCCCGACCATTTCACTATGGATGGCAAGGGACAGGACATGCTTTTCGTCTCACAAGGACACATCACCCCCGTCATCTATAGCACCATGGCACGCCGCGGCTTCTTCCCCGTCAGCGAACTCAGCACCTTCCGCCAATTTGGCACCCGACTGCAAGGCCACCCCTCCACGGCCCACAGCCTGCCCGGCATACGCATGGCTAGCGGCTCCCTGGGCCAGGGTCTCAGCGTCGGCATCGGTGCCGCCCTTGGCAAGAAGATGACCGGCGACAGCCACCTCGTCTACACCCTCCACGGCGACGGCGAGCTGCAAGAAGGACAGATATGGGAGGCTGCCATGTTTGCCGGTGCCAAACATGTCGACAACCTCATCTCCACCATCGACTACAACCACCAACAAATCGATGGCACCACCATGCAGGTCATGGACCTCGGCGACCTGAAAGCCAAGTTCGAAGCCTTCATGTGGACCGTGGTAGTCATCCCCAACGGCAACGACATGCAGCAGGTGCTCGACGGCATGGCACAAGCCAAATCCCTCACCGGGCAAGGCAAACCTGTCGTCGTCATTCTCACTACCGAAATGGGCTACGGTGTAGACTTTATGCAGGGTATCAACAAGTACCACGGCTCTGTCCTCTCTGCCGACGACCTACCCAAAGCTCTTGCCCAACTCCCTGAAACACTCGGAGACTTCTAATCTTGAAACGGCTCGCCCTCATAGTGCTATTATTGCTGCCTGTCTTTTCGGGGATGGCTCAGAAGAATGCTGCCACACCTGAAAAAACACGGGTGCTCATCATTCTCGACTGTTCTGGCAGCATGTGGGACAAATGGCAGAGCGAACCCAAAATCAAAGTCACGCAAAAGGTACTGCTACGCTTTCTCGACAGCATTCACGGCCTTCCCGACATGGAAGTTGCCTTGCGCGTATTCGGACACCTCAACAAAGATGCCTACGGCACCCAGCTTGAGGTACCCTTTGAGGCAGACAACCGCTACAAACTGCAAAGCAAAATCAAGACCCTCGTCCCCAACGGGGGGTGCACCGCCGCCTCTGCCCTCACCAACTCGCTCAACGATTTCCCCCGCGACGGCAAATCTCGCAACATTATCCTTGTCATCACCGACGGCATGGACGATTGCGGAGGCAACATCTGCGAGGTAGCACGATTGGTGCAACAGAGTGGCACAGTGGTACAAACATTCATTATTGGCATCGGCAACGCCAACGATTTCCAGCACAAGCTTGACTGCGCTGGCCGGTTTTCGTTCCTACCCAGTGAAGAAATGCTCGACGAAGCCCTACACGAAGTATTCTTCCTCTCCGACCAAAAAGCCCACATCACTATTTCCCTCACCGACGAATCCCACAACCCCTACGAGGCCGATGTGCCTGTAGTCTTCTACGACCATCTGACCCATGCCGTCAAATACACCACTATCTACCACTACGCAACTGGCGACCCCATCGACACCCTCACCGTCGACCCGCTTCTCAACTACGACATCACCCTCTTCACCAAGCCCCCTATCCACCTATCCTCGCAACAATTCAAGTCCAACCGCCACAACCACCTCCCCATCGTCGCGCCGCAGGGAAGCCTACGCCTACACTTCGAAAACAAGCGCACCCAGTTTGAAATCCCCAATTATTCCGTACTGATACGCCAACACGGCGAGAGCAAAACCCTCTCCTACCAACCCCTCAACACCACCTCCCACTACCTTGCCGGTGCCTACGACATCGAGGTGCTCACCACCCCCACACTGATACTCTCCAATGTGACAGTGCGCGGCGGGGCCGACACCGACCTCCAACTGCCCCTTCCCGGACAACTGGCCCTCACCAAACTCCCCACCGCCACCACCGGCAGCATCTTCGCCTATAAAAATGGTTCTCTGCAATGGGTCTGCGACCTCAACCCCGAAAGTGTCACCGAACGCATCGTCCTCCTCCCTGGCGAGTATCAAATAATACTCAAACCCAAGGATGCCACCGACTATGCCGCCGTCCGCACTGCCCGTTTTACCATCCACCCTGCCCAGCAAACCGGCGTGAACATCAAATAGCCCATGCACTATGACCAACACTACAACTTCCATCAGCTGCGTGACCACAACCTTGCAGAATACCTCCACAATACCACTCCCACCCATTCCATCATATCCATTAACAACACCTCTCCATTGATACAATAACAAAATTATACAATATGACCCACTACGATATCAAATCACAGAAAGAGCTGCGCTCCGGCATGGGCGAAGGTCTTATCGAAGCCGGACGCAAAAACGAGCATGTCGTCGCACTCAGTGCTGACGTGAAAGGCAGTGTCAAAATGGACGGCTTTGCCAAGGAGTTTCCCGACCGCTTTGTCCAGTGTGGCATCGCCGAGGCCAACATGGTAGGCATCGCTGCCGGCCTCAGCCTATGCGGCAAGGTGCCCTTCATCGGGGGCTTTGCCGAGTTTGTCACAGGCCGTGTCTACGACCAAATCCGCCAAGTGCTGTGCTACTCCAACAAGAACGTCAAGATTTGCGGCTCCCATGCCGGCATCTCCCTCGGCGAAGACGGCGCCACCCACCAAACCATGGAAGACATCGCCCTCATGCGTGTGCTGCCCAACATGACCGTGCTGGTACCCGCCGACTTCAATCAGGCCAAGGCTGCCACCCTCGCCGCAGCCGAGCATTTCGGCCCCGTCTACCTGCGCCTCGGCCGCTCCAAGATGCCCTGCTTCCTCCCCGAAAACGACGAATTTGTCATTGGCAAAGCACAACTGCTCAACGAAGGTTCCGACATCACCCTCTTCGCCTGCGGCCACCTCGTTTGGGAAGCCCTGCAAGCCGCCGAACTGTTGGAGAATGAAGGCATCCATGCCGAAGTCATCAACATCCACACCATCAAGCCTCTCGATGTTGAAGCCATCATCGCCTCCGCCCGCAAGACCCGTGCCGTGGTCACCTGCGAAGAGCACCTTTTCAACGGCGGTTTGGGCGACAGCGTTGCGCAAACCCTTGCCCTCCACTGCCCCACCCCGATGGAATACGTCGCCGTTGACGACCGTTTTGGCGAGAGCGGCACCCCCGACGAGATGCTCACCAACTACCATCTCCGCGCCGTCGACATTGTCGCAAAGGCTCATGCCGTGCTAAAGCGCAAATAGATGAACATATCTGTTTTCTGCGGAGCCTCGCTCCCGCACAACGACCTTTACACCCGTGCCGCCGAACAGCTGGGCACCATGCTTGCCCAACAAGGCCACACCCTGCTCTACGGAGGCAGCAACCTAGGCCTAATGGGCACCCTCAGCAGTGCCTCTCTGGCTAACGGCGGCACGGTGGTGGGGGTCATCCCCACCTTTTTCAGCGAAGAAATCATCCTCTCGCAACCCGTCACCCGCTTGGTGCGAGTCTCTTCGCTGGCAGAACGCAAAGCCTACCTCATCGCCCACAGCGATGCATTCGTAGCCCTGCCTGGCGGAATAGGCACCCTCGACGAGGTGACCGAGGTGATGGTGGCCAACCAACTGCACAAGATAGGCAAACCCATGATTCTTCTTAACCTCGAAGGCTATTACGACCCCTTCATCCTGCAGCTCGAACGGTTCAAAGAGGAAGGCCTGATGCGCAGCAGCGGCGACATACACGCTGCCGCCTCCGTCCCCGAAGCCCTCAGCCTCCTCTCCCATTCTGACCGCTAGCCCCCTTTCCACCCACCCCCTCAAAGTCCCACACCATGCTGAGTAAAAGCAAATACATACGCGGCCTGCAATGCGAACGGGCCCTTTGGCTCGACGTACACTGCCCCAAACTGGCACGCTATCCCGCTGCCACTCTGGCTCGCTTCCGCGAAGGGCGCGACTTCGAGCACCGTTTCAAAGACACCTTCCCACACGGCATCGACATCAGCAGACGGCTGCGGGCCAACATCATGCAATACCCCATACTCACCGCCCGACTACTGTCACAAACGGGCGAAACAACCCTCTTTGAGGCAGGATTTATCTTCGACGGTGTGCTGGTGCTGGCCGATGTCCTGCACAAGCAGGCCGACGGCACCGTCGTTGTCTACGAAGTGAAAGACAGCAACCACGTCAGCGACACCTTCCGCAACGACGTAGCCATACAGCACTACGTCATAGCCCACGCCCTGCCCACCGTCGTACAGCCCGACCTATTCTGCCCAATGCCCAAACTGCGACACTTCTACCTGCTGCACCACGACGACGAAGGCTCTTTCGTACAAGAAGAGCTGACCGACTATGCCCTCTCGCAATGGGACAGCACGGCTCGAAACATAGCCCGTTTCAAACAAGTGGTCGAGGCTGAAGAACCCGCCATTCCCATCTCAGACCATTGTCTCCACCCCTACGCCTGCCCATACCGACATCACTGCCTTCAAGACTAATGAGCCACTCAATTCCTAAGGCAGTGGCTAAAACAGAAGAGGGTGTCTCGTGTGAGACACCCTCTAAACATTTCATGTTACTTTCAGAGGATTATTCAACATCGAAAGGAGTGGTCTGCATGTAGAGCGTACCGTTGGGGAAGGTGATGGAACCGTCGTTGTTGACAGTGTACTGGCCATTTTAGCCTTCGCCAATAGTCTGGTAGTTGTCATTCAACTTATATCTCTTTGAACGCAAATCGGGGTCAAGGGTACGAGCTTCATTGGTGACGAACTTCAAGTAGAAGCGGGTGGGAGTCATGGCATCAACAACATCAAGGTCGCACTCAAGATAGATGTTCATCTGGAAAAACTTGGTTTCCTCGGGCATAGGAGCAACGGGGAGGATACCGGCAATGTTCAGAAGCTCTTGGTTGGTACCGTTGTTCTCGGTAATAATGGTGTTCTCAGGAGAGTGGCAAACCACAACGTCGCGGGCGTTGCCAGAGAGAGTGCCATTCATAACCATCTTGGGGAACTCAGGAGAGTCCATGTTCAAAGTGGCCTCGCCGGTGAGTTTCCTGCTGCTACGGATGACGACATCCTTCACAGTCAGCACAGGGCAGGGAGTGGTAACATCACCAACAGTACCATAGGTGACTCCGGTGAAACGGCTGAAAGCCACATTGCACCATGCGGGACCATAGATGAAGTTGGGAGAGAGGAAAGCAACGGCATTCTTCAGGATAACATCACCATAAAAAGTGGCGATGTCCTCGATACCTAAAGCCATGGGCCAAATGGGTCTGAGATCTTCGGGGATGAGGCTGAACTCGTTGTTGACGGCATTACCGTTCAAGAGGTTGACCTCTGCGGGGAAAGTAGCCGTGTACACACCAGCATTTTCATTGAAAATAGCGGCGGGATAGATGAAGTTGTAAGAACCGCTGGGGTTGACATCAACAGTGACGCGTCCGGCAGGGCTGAATTCATTGGTGGAGCCAGGGAAGTTTTCTGGGCTTGCCATAGGAATCACACTGTATTGAGCATTGTTGACAAACATTTGGTCGCCAGAGGTGAAATAGATACGTTTGTACTCACCATTGAAAGACTGCTTGCCATCGTCAGTACGGGAATCCATGCCCACACCAAAAGTAATCTTGTCGCCATTGACGGTATAGCCCTTGTTCTCTTCTTTCTTACATGCTGCAAACAAAATCAATGTGCTAGCAGCTAAAACCATTAAGCACTTTTTCATTTTCTTTTCTGTTTTTTTAAAGTTAGAACGAAATTAGCTCACCACCGTTTACCACAGTCTCGGTACCGATTGTGCTGAGGAGAAAACCGTTTTCGACGGCCACGACCTTGACTTGAACTGCAGGGGTCAAGTAAACCTGTTTTTTCATGTTTTCTTTCATGATTTGTTTGATGTTTTTAGAATGTTTTGTTATTAAATTAATTGTTTTCTTTTTGTGCTGGCCTCACCACAAATATATGGTGGTGGACCATTTTTTTCTCTTTTTTTTCCGTTTTTTGGGCGTTTTTTTACTTTTTTAGTTACTAACTACCGTTTGTTCGTAAATACACATTACACTAGCACACATAGAATTACACGAATTCCTACCCACTTTTTCAATATGCTTTTACAATGCAAATATACAACTTTTTTTTTTATCTGTAGAGAAAATGTGTGTTTTTTTATTTTTTTTTGCCACAAGACCCCATCGGCACTCATATGCGGTCTGGCGAAAGTCTTACGGCATTGGAAAATGGGGGCTCGATTTCTCATTTTTCCGCCTTACATTATATTATATGGTTTCCGATACGACAACAAAATATAGGTGTGCCAACTCCATTTCTCTACGCAATTGGCTGCCTTGCCGTGCGTCACTATGCACATTTTTCCCCGCCCAGGCCAACGCCTGCGGCTTCTTGCATCCTTTTGCCACACTCTTTCGATGGCCACCCCTTGCGGGGTAGTTTTCCGCACCCTGGAGCGGAGATGGAGCAGAGAACAAGCAGATAAGGAGCAGATAACAAAGGGCGGTGGTATGCGACAGGATGGGGCTTCAACTGACAACTTGTCGGACTTTACTATTCGGACGGAATGAAGAAGGGCCGCGCCACGATGGTGGCACAGCCCTAGAGGTTGGTATGGCTGACGAGGGCTCAACCCTGCGTGCGGATGGTGAGCTGGAGCTCGTCGAGCTGTTCGGGTGCGATGGGGGCGGGACTGCCCGACATGACGTCGCGACCGCTGTTGTTCTTGGGGAAGGCAATGAAGTCGCGGATGCTGTCGGCACCGCCAAAGAGGGAGCAGAGACGGTCGAACCCAAAGGCGAGGCCTGCGTGGGGCGGTGCGCCGTAGGTGAAGGCATCCATGAGGAAGCCGAACTGGGCGGCGGCACTCTGGTCGGTGAAGCCAAGGGTATGGAACATCTTGTTCTGGAGTGTGCGGTCGTGGATACGGATGCTGCCGCCGCCGACTTCGACACCGTTGATGACGATGTCGTAGGCGTTGGCGCGGATGTCGCCCCAACGGGCAGGGTCGTCGAGCAGGGGTTCGTCTTCGGGCTTGGGTGCGGTGAAGGGGTGGTGCATGGCGTAGAAACGCTGCGTCTCCTCGTCCCATTCGAGGAGTGGGAAGTCGATAACCCAGAGCGGGGCATAGACATCGGGGTTGCGGAGGCCGAGGCGCGAACCCATCTCAAGGCGTAGGGCGTTGAGCTGGACACGGGTCTTCATGGCCGGACCGCAGAGGATGAGCATGAGGTCGCCGGGCTGGGCTTGGAACTTGTCGGCAATCACCTTCAGTTGGTCGGGGGTGTAGAATTTGTCCACACTGGACTTGAAGGTGCCGTCGGCATTGTACTTGATGTATACAAGGCCGCCCGCACCCACTTGCGGACGTTTAACAAAGTCGGTGAGCGCATCGAGCTGCTTGCGGGTGTATTCGGCACAGCCTTGGGCGTTGATGCCGACCACGAGTTCGGCATTGTCGAAGAGGGCGAAGCCGCATCCCTTGGCAACGTCGTTGAGCTCGACAAACGTCATGCCGAAGCGTATGTCGGGCTTGTCACTTCCGTAGAGGCGCATGGCATCGTGCCACGTCATGCGTGGGAAGTCGGCGAAGTCCAGACCTTTGACCTCATGGAAGAGGTGTTTGGCCAAGCCTTCGAAGGTGTTGAGCACATCCTCTTGTTCGACAAACGACATCTCGCAGTCGATTTGAGTGAACTCTGGCTGGCGGTCGGCACGAAGGTCTTCGTCGCGGAAACAGCGGACTATCTGAAAGTAGCGGTCCATGCCAGCCACCATGAGGAGCTGCTTGTATTGCTGCGGGCTCTGGGGAAGGGCGTAAAATTCGCCGGGGTTCATTCGGGAGGGCACAACAAAGTCGCGCGCACCTTCGGGGGTGGACTTGATGAGCATGGGGGTCTCGATTTCAAGGAAGTCGAGATTGCTGAGGTAGTTGCGGGTGAGCATGGCCATGCGATGGCGCAATTCGAGGTTGCGGCGCACGGGATTGCGACGAATGTCGAGATAGCGGTAGCGCATACGGAGGTCGTCGCCGCCATCGCTGACATCCTCTATGGTGAAGGGGGGTGTCTTGGACTCGTTGAGTACTACAAGTTTGGAGACTTCTATTTCGATATCTCCAGTGGGGATTTTAGCGTTCTTGCTGGCACGCTCGATGACGGTGCCGGTGGCTTGGATGACATACTCGCGGCCAAGACGGCGAGCCTGCTCGCATAGTTCGGGGTTAGTCTCCATGTTGAAGGCGAGCTGGGTGATGCCGTAGCGGTCGCGGAGGTCGACGAAGGTCATGCCGCCAAGGTCGCGGCTGCGCTGCAGCCAGCCACAGAGGGTGACTTGCTGGCCGACGTTCTTGATGGTCAGTTCGCCACAGGTGTTGGTACGATACATTTGTTATTATGCTTGGGTTTTGTTATACTTAGTATTAACTCGTATTTCTAGGTTTGCTAGTATTCTACATTGAATAGTTATTGGGCGGGAGCAGGGGCGGGAGCGGCGGCAGACTCGGTGGCTTCGGCAACAGCTTCGTTCAGTTCCTCGCCGGCTTCGGCCAGCTCTTCTGTTACGGCACCGAAGATTTTGCCAATCCAAGAGTTATCTTTGTCATAATGCAGCCACTCGACGCCAAAGCGGTCGAAATAGTTGTTTAAATAGAGTACCAGGAAGACGACCACCAGAACAATAAGGATGAAAATAAGCCAGATGAGCCACTTGGGCATGGGGGCATAGGGGTCTTTGGACATCACCACGGCGGGGTACTTGGCACGGCTGGTGAGGGTGCGACCGAAACGGGAGTTGACGATAATCTTGGAGTTGATGGCCCAACCATTGGCGTTGAGCACGGGGCCGAGGTTGCGGCCACGCAGCTTAATCCATGCCAAAATCATGGAGGGGCCTGAGATGCAGAGCATGATGATGGAGATGAAGATGAATGCCGAGAGCCATGAGCGGAAGACGGCACCCAGTATGCCCGTGAGGGCTTGAAGTATAAAGCCTATAGCCATGCCGATGGCGGCAAAGATACCAGCGAACTTGGCGATGTCGAAAGGTTTCTTGGCGGCAGCGGGAGCAGCACCCGGAGCTGCCACTGCGGCGGTGGTGGCATTGGCCTTGGTGGTCAGATTTTCGAAGGCGGCAGCCTCCTTTTCCTCAGCCGACTTGACGAATTTCTCTTTGCACCAATTGCCAAACTTGCGGTAGGGCGACCAGAATGCCTGCCCCACGCTGATGGGGTTTTCCTTGACATGGGTGACAACGGCATCCCAATCCTGACCGCTGTTGTCGTAGAAGACTGCATTTTTGCCCACACGGATGTTGTTGATGTCGCCCGAGGTGAGGACGGCAACGATATTCATGGTCTCGTTCTTGACGCGGGAGGTGCACTTGCAGTAGATGAGGAACATATCGCTGAGTTCAGAGTTGTCGATATGCTTCGGCACGTCGGGGCCAATTTTCAAGCAGAGGTCGAGACGACGGGAGTCGATATAAAGCTGGCCTGCCTGGAAGGTGGCGGCGATGTCCTTGTTGTAGAAGTCGACCATCGCCACATAGTTGCGCAAGAGGGTGTAGAAGTCGCGATAGAGGTGGAGGAGGCGTTCGAGCGGTTTGATGATATTGTGTTCGTTGGTGAGTTTTTCCTCGTGACCCTCATTGACGTTTTTGGTTTCCTCGTCTTTGGCAGCCACATAGTCGTCAAGTTTTTTCACCACGGCGTTCCATTCCTCCTCGGTGAGGGTGTCCTTGCCAGGGTAGTCGACATCAAGCACTAGCGCCTTGACTTTAGAGAACTGGGCCTGCCAGGCGGGGTTGATACCCTCTTTGATGGGCAGCAACGCATCGGCACGGGGTTTGCTGAGGGGGTACTTTGAGATTTCCTCAATGTTGGTGGCAAAGTTCTTCTCGCTAATCTCAGCCACTTTTTCTGCCGACACATCCAAAGCGGCGGCGCAGTCGTCGTGGAACTGGATGAACTTGCAACGGAGGAAATAGTCGGTCACCTTGTCGCGAATGGCATCGACAGCGGTAACGGCATCATCGGTGTTGGCACCGTATGGCGATACATTGACAGAAAGGTTTTCCAAGGAGGACTCTAGTTCCTTGGCACAATTCTCATCATAGTCCTTTAAGAACTCATTCAACTCAGGGAGCGTAATGGTGGTTTTCTCCAAACCCATTATCTTAAGCAGCTGTTCCGCACATTCGCGCATCTGGGCACCCTCCTCATTCTCTGTATTGAAATCTGTCAGGTCGATAAAGTCGTGACCCTCGAGAATCTTATTCTTGTCCTTCACCACTGAGCAGAGCCACTCGGCAGCCGTAATAACCTCGTCGGCACGGATTTTGCCGTCGCGGTCATAGTCGATTAAATCAAGTGTACGCTCGTCCAGTTCGAGTCCTTTGACAGGACAGCTCAACACGG
>CAZTVH010000061.1:0-7327 GCA_964616965.1 uncultured Bacteroidaceae bacterium
GTGTAATGCGTGCCGGAGGCACGCTACAATATTGATTGTGTGCTATTAGTAGTGTACCTTCGGCACACTGGCCCACCTAGCCACATGCCCCACACTGCACTTCGTTTAGTGTGGGAGCAATAAGATAACGTGTCATCGGCTCGTTTTATCGGACACTGATAGATGAAAACTACCTTAATCGACAACGATGTATGAGAACAAAAAGCCCGGCGAAAGGTTTTCGCCGGGCTGGAAATCTGGACAATTTCTGTTGTTGGCTCCTAAGGGAGCCTAGGGTAGCACAAGACTTCTATTAGAAGGTGTAACGGCAGTGCAGCAGTATGTTCCAAGTGGAGAGGAAGTTGTTGTAGTTATGCCAGTTGGGTTCGTTGAAAGTGTAGGTACCGTTCTTGTACTGGAGAATGGTTTCGCTACTGAGCTGCTGGTAGCAACCCCAGTTGCTGTTGAGGAGGTTGGCAATGTTGTTGACATCGGCACCGACCTGCAGGGTGGTCTTACGACCGTTGACGTTGAAGTAGAACTCTTGGTCGACACGGAAGCTGACGCGGTTGACCCAGGGGCAAATGGCACCGTTGCGCAGGCTGTATTGGCCACGATGTGCGCTGAGGTAACGGTCGCCAGCAATGAAAGTGCCAAAGGCATCGCGGTTCTCGTCGCTGGAGAAAGGCATGGTGGCCAGCTCTTCCTCGGTGGGGATGTAGATGAGCTGGGCGGTGCTGATGCCGGTGTTTTGGTCGGTGGTCATCAGGTAGGAATGGCGGGCCTGGTTGTAGCTGCCCACATAGCCGATATTGGAGCCTTCGTAGAAGAGGCCCAGCTTGGTGGCAGTGTAGGGACCCTCGTAGATGGAGTAGCTGGCACTGGCAATGAGACGGTTGGGGGTCACATAGTAGGAGTAGCCGAGTTCGGGGCTGTTGTCGCCATTACGACGATAGAGCTGTGCGATGTTGTAGACTTGGTCGCCGGCACCGTCGGTGGCGGAGAGGCTGAAGCTGTGGGTGTAGGCAGCCATGAGGTCGAGGCCCCACACGAAGCTCTTGGCCAACTGGGCGGTGAAGGAGAAGTACTGGCCGTGGAGGTTGTTGGCGTTGAAGAGGTAGTAGCCGCTCATCTTGCCGTTGGCACTGTTGCGGATATTCTCGCTCTCGTAGGTGTGACGTGCTTCGGGCTCGCCGGGGAGGGTCACGTCTTCGCCATACTTGTAGCCAAGGGTGGTGGCTACGACTTCGTTGAAGTTGTAGGAGTAGATGCCTTCGAGAGTACCCTTGATGCCGAAGGGGAGCTTGGCATCGACGGCGGCAGAGGTCTTCCAGCTAGTGGGCATGCGGAGGTCTTTGGCCAGGATGGTGGTGGCTGTGGGAGCGGCGAGGTCCTGCTGGTGGAAGGCGTTGCCACTATAGATGTTGTTGATGATGTCGGTACGGTCGGCGGCGAAGGGGAACACCTGTTGGCCGGTCTGGAGGTTGGCGATGTACTGATACTGGAGAACGTTGGCGTTGCCGGCGGCACTGACGAGCCAGACGTTGGGGATACGGCCGGTGAAGAGGCCGGTACCGCCGCGAATGACGACCTTACGGTCTTTGGTGACATCCCAGTTGAACCCGACACGGGGAGAGATATTGACGGTGAGGCCGGGGAGGTCGGCGGTGCTGAGGCCGTCGAACGAGCTCCCAGGATTGGCGGCAGCGATGTCGGCAAATTCCTTGTTGAAGTTGTTGTTGGGGAAGTTGACGATGGGCATTTCGAGACGCAGGCCGGCGGTGAGCTTGAAGTATTTGCTGAACTCCATCTCGTCCTGAGCATAGAGCGAGGCCTGGTTGTAGTCGAAGGTGGGATAGACGGTGGCTGTGGGGTCGTCGAGGTTGGCGTGGGTAATCATCATCGAGAGGGGCAGTTCTTTATCCACAAAGCTCTGCCAAGAGTCGTAGATATACCAGCCTGCGCCGCCCTGCATGAAGCCGTTGACCACACGGTTGGACTCAAACTGTACGCCCCCGGTGATGTTGTGGATGCCAGTGGTGTAGGTGAGTTCGTCGGTGAAGATATAGGTGTTGACGCGACGGGTGTTCATGTAGGTGAAGGGGTCGATGCCGAAGGTGGTGTAGAAGGCGTACTGAGTTTCGCCATTGACATCTTCGTATGGTTCAAGGATATCGACCGTGGGGAAGAGTTTGCCATCGTAGGAACGGGGTTCGTTCTGGTAGGACCATGTGGCACGGAGGGTGTTGGTACCCTTGCCGTTGAAGATGCGGCTGTTCAACTCGGCTGCCAAGGAGGTGAAGTTCTGCTCCTGATAGTAGCGGGCCGACTTGAAGTAGAGCGAGTACTCAGACTGACGACCCTGGCTGTTGCGGTTGAAGGTGACTGTATCACCACCAATGACGACACTGGTGTTGGTACCGCCGATGGGGCTCATCGAAGAGGAGGGCTGGTTGGAGCCGTAGGTGTGGGTGTGGCTGAAACGAAGATTGAAGGTGTTGTTCTTGTTGATGTTCCAGTCCAAACGTGCGAGCACCTTGTAGTCGGGGGTGCTGAGGGAGTAGTCCTGATAGGGGCCGGGGTCGTAGCCATAGGTCTCTTTCAAGAAATTAGCAATCTCGTCCATACGGGCCTCGGTGGGACGGTTGTAGGTGGTGCTGCCACCCCATTCGTCGCTTTCGCTGAGGCGGGCACGACGGGTAGAGCCGGGCACGTCGTCCATGGTATATTCGGCATTGACGAAGAAGAAGAGTTTGTCCTTAACGATGGGGCCGCTGACGGTGAGGCCCATCACATTGTTGAGGAACTGGCTGTTGGGGAGGGTGTCTTCGCCCACGAGGATGCCACGCATGGCATCGTTGGTGAAGTAGTCGTAGACCGAGGCGTGCCAGTCGTTGCTACCGTGCTTGGTGACCACGTTGATGGCACCGCCCTGGAAACCGCTGTGACGCACGTCGAAGGGGGTGAGGTTGATGGAAATCTGGTCGATAGCATCGATGGAGATGGGGCTGCCACCGGCAGGGAGGTTGGAACCGATACCGAAGGCATTGTTGAACGAAGCACCGTCGACCGTGACGGTGGAGCCACGATAGTTGCCGCCACCGGCTGCAAAACCGCCACCCACCACAGAGGCCTGCGGAGTGAGCTTCATGATGTCGTTCATGCTACGGCTGGTGGTCGGAATCTTGGCAATGGTGCTGTTGTCGATCAAGGTGTTGGCACCCGAATTCTGGATGTTCATGTTGTTGCTGACACCCTCGGCGACCACTGACACTGCCTCCAGGGTGGTAGCAGAGATGTTCAACTTGCAGTCGACCACAATCGTTCCGCTCAGAGGAGCGAAGACGTTGGTGATGGCATAGGGCTGATGGCCCATCATCTCAACCTTGATGGTGTAGGGGCCGCCCGCAACAACACCGTTGATGCGGTAGGAGCCATCGCGGTTGGAGAAGGCATGGTAGGTGATTCCCGTAGGCTTGTAGACTGCGGTAATCATCGCATCCTGTAGGTTTCCATTGGCATCGGTGACATGGCCGGCAATGGAAGCGGTTGTCGACTGGGCGTAGGCCGTTGTGGAAAACAGCACGCCAAAGAGGACAACAAGCAAACTTTTAATTGTCTTACTCATGACTTTGTGTGTTTAATTGATATAAAGGATTAATTAACGTTATGTACTACCTTAGAATGGGCTTAGGATTGGGCGGCTACCGTTTGTTGGTTTCGGGGAATTTCTCGTCTCTAAAGCAGATGGCAAAGAGAATGGCAACCACCAACGCATAGCCGGCAAAACAATACCAAGCGGCACTCCAATTGGGGTCGACAGCGTTGACGACAAAGTGTTTGACCACTTTGCCAGCCGCCCATGTGCCCAAAGTGGCCCCCAGGCCATTGGTCATAAGCATGAAAAGGCCTTGAGCCGAAGAGCGGATGTCGTCGGAGGTGGCATACTCGACATATAGCGACCCTGAAATATTGAAGAAGTCGAAGGCCACACCATAGACGATGCAACTGAGAATGAGCATCCAGAGGCCGCTGCCCGTGTCGCCCGCACCGAAAAGGCCGAAACGCAACACCCATGCCACCATCGAGATGAGCATCACCTTCTTGATGCCGAACTTGCGCAGGAAGAATGGGATAAGCAGTATGCAGAGCGTTTCGGACAACTGGCTTAAAGAGATGAGCGCATTGGCATTGTTGGCACCCCATGTGTACTTGAACTCGTCGACCTCGATGAAATGGGTGATAAAGGTGTTGGCATAGCCGTTGGTAATCTGGAGCGACGCCCCCAAGAGCATAGAGAAGATGAAAAAGATGGCGAACCTCGGTTCCTTGAAAAGCCTAAAAGCACTAAGCCCTGAGGCTTCGGCAAAAGAGCGAGAGGGTTTGCCTTTCCCAAGACAAGGGCAGGAGGGCAACGTGAGAGCATAGATGCAGAGCACCAGGCTCAAGGCTCCCGAAAGCAGGAACTGCTCGTGGGAATGCTGAAACTGCACGCCATGACCGTTTCTGATGAAATTCACCGCCAACATGCAGCAGATGAAGCCTATCGTCCCAAACACACGGATGGGTGGGAAATGCTTAACGGAGTCGAGGCCAGCCTTGTCGAGCCCCGTGTATGCGACCGAATTGGAGATGGCAATAGTAGGCATGAAGAATGCCACGCTGACTGCATAGAGGGCAAAGAATGGCCCAAACTGAATGTTCCCAGCATTCATCATCGCATATACACCGGCTCCACACATGAAAAGGCCGGCGATGCCGTGACAGAGCGAGAGCACCTTCTGCGCCTGAAGCCATTTGTCTGCCAGAATACCCATCAGAGCCGGCATGAATATAGACACAATTCCTTGAACAGCATAGAAAATCCAAATCTTGTCCACCAGCCCTGCCCCATACAGGAATCCGCCCATAGAGGTGAGGTAGGCACTCCATACGGCGAACTCAAGAAAATTCATTATTATCAGACGCAGCTTGATATTCATGGCAATATTACAATTATGTTAATACCTTTTTAAAATGCAAAAATACAAATATATCCTAAACCAATATACCCAAGTGCAACTATAATAAAAAAATTAACATTTCGGGGGCTGCAACAGACTATGTGGCGGCCTCAGTGCCTGACTTGTAGGCGGGCTAACGCGCAATGATTCTCCCCTGAGAGTGTGCGTAATGCTGGCCTATCGAGCCATCCATGCTATCGCGGAGATAAATATTCAAGGCATCGATATAGGGACAGATGGCCGGATTGAGAACCTTCACGTCGGGAAAACGATGGCCGTCGCCTTGACGGAGAAGGGTGTAGTCGCAGCCTGCCACACGATAGATGCGGGCAGGGTCCAACGGTTCCCACTTTCCCTTAACCCCATCATAGACCACGACATGGTTCACTCGTCGAGCAGCTCCAACCCGAACAAAAACGCCATTCTCGTCGCACACTACGGTGCTGGGCTGCAGGGTGTCTATCTCATATTTGATGCCCGCCACAAAAAGGAATCCCCCATCCGGCCTAGGCCATTGGCGACAGCCCATTTCTAAAGCGTCGAGAATAGACTGGCCGCTCATCTCTACAAGGCACAGTTTGTTGTCGAAGGGAGCGGCGGAATAGAGGTCGCCAAAGAGCAGTTCGCCCGCCCGAATGTCGTCGCGAATGCCACCGGCGTTCATCAATGCCACGTCGGCATGGGTCAACGTTTGAAAAGCATCGCAGAAGAAGTTACCCAGCGGGGCATCATGACAGTCGCCCTCATGGCCCTTACGCCAAAGACGTACCTGACTATAGCCCACACGACGGCGGGCAATGGAATCGTAGGCCTGCTGTATGGCACGCAGCGTGTCGGCAACAGAATTGGCCACATGGGGCACCGTGGCGGTAGGCAACAGTTCGCTACAGGGAGCGCCTCCGCGAGGTATGACCAACCGCCCGATATTGCGAAAGTTGGAACCCGTAGAAGTCCAAAGCACCTCTTTCCCCTCACGGTCACGCAAATGAGAGTGGGGTATGACGCTGTGTGTATGACCGTCGAGCACCACGTCGATACCGTTGGTAGCAGCCACCAAGGGAGGCAGCTCATTGTCGCCCAAATGCGACAGCACCACCACATAGTCGGCACCTTGGCTGCGCACCTCGTCCACGCACTGCTGCACTAACGAGTCGAGGCTGTTGGGATAAAAGGTATAGACCCATGTGCCTGCACTATCTTGAAAGAATTGGGGTGTGCTAGAGGTGGGAACGTGGGGGGTGGTAATGCCTATGAAAGCAACCTTCACATCGCCATACTGGCAGATGGCATGGCAGTGATAATAGGGGGTACCGCCGACATAGGCGAAATTGCCACAGAGAACCCGCGCCGAGAGTTCTGACATGCGTTGTGCCAAAGTGTCGATGCCAAAATCAAACTCATGGTTCCCCAGTGTAACATAGTCATATCCCACTGCGTTCATCATTCTTATCAGGTAGCGTCCGCGCGAGACAGTGCCAAGCGGGGTACCTGAAAGAAAGTCGCCGCACGACACCACTGCAACATGAGGGGTGAGCGTCAGCATCTCGTCGCGCATGGCGGCCATGAGGGGATAGCCCTCTATAGAGCCGTGAACATCGTTTTCATAGAGAATGACTATGTCGTCGTACCCTATCGAAGTGGGCTGGGCACCAACCGTTGGCAGCAACAGCAGCCATGACAGGACAACTAGGAGACTTCTGTAATACCTCTTCATTTGCGGGGGATAAAAAAGACGTGTCACTCTGGTGAATGGCACGTCGATAGTTTATAGCTAGCACCTGGGTGCTACTTGACATAATAGGTGAGGCGCATGTTGATGCTGGCGCGTTTTTTCTTAGAGGTGGTGTTGAAGGTGCCGCCCCAAGAGTAGTCCTCATCAGCAGAGTTGGGAGCAGTAATTTGGAACACACCCATATTTGCTGTCTGCAAACCGCCCAGGCGTGCACCGGCACTCTTGGCGATGGTCTTGGCACGGTTGCGGGCATTGTCGGTAGCCTCGGCAAGCATCTCTATCTTAAGGTCGGAGAGCTTGGTGTAATAATAGTTGAGATAGTTGTTGTCTAACTCAATACCCTTATCGAGAAGTTCGCTGATATTGCGCGAAATCTGTTCCACCTTGTCCACATCGTTGCTTTCTATCTTGATGGACTGACGCAGACGGTAGCCTAAGAAAGTGTTATATCCACGCTGTGCCGATTGGTCCCAATGATACTCGGTCTCTTTCTCGCTGTCGATGGCGAGGAAATCCATTTCCTCTTCACTGATGCCTTTGCCCTTGAGATATTCACGCACGGTGTTGTTGATGTTTTTAATCTCGGTATAGCCCTGCTTCATGTCGTAGTTGA
>CAZTVH010000061.1:7337-10290 GCA_964616965.1 uncultured Bacteroidaceae bacterium
CGCCAGACAATGAGGTCGGAGGTGAAATCGCGCTCTGCCATACCGACGACGGACACAGTCTTGGCATGGCCACGGGCCTTGTTGAGATAATGACCACCAATCCACACAGCACCGATAATGGCTGCACTGAAGATGAAGGCAACGATAACTTTAGTACGTTTCATATTTCTTACTGTAGGCATAATGAAAAATTGAAAGTTGAAAATTGAAATGGAAGCCTCTACCCAATTAATAGGCAGGGAAGGCTATCTCGCGTTCGATGACTTGGTAAGCAACATTATTGCGATAGATGGTCTGACGCACCCAGTTGTCGTCCTCGTCGTACTCAAACACATAGCTGTGCTTCCAATTGAGGTGCTCGTCGTAGTTGAAGGAGGAGAGCTCAATGAGGTTGTCGTGGTCGTCGTAGTAGTAGGTGGTGAGGGCAACGAGGAAGTCGTCGGCATCATAGAAACGCCATTCGATGCGGTTGCCGTGGCTGTCGTACTTGTAGAGGTAACGCTGCATCAGCTCGCCATCGCGGTCGTAGAACTCCATCTCGGTGTTGTTGCCCGAAGCATCGTACAGGTAGACACGCTTCTCAGTCATGGTACCGTCGGGAGCAAAGCTCTGCTCCTCCACCAAACGGTTGTTCTCATAGCGCGAAGTCTCTTTCTTAGTCATGTGTTCGCCCATGAAGACGGTGCGCTCAATGCGGTTGCCGTTCTTGTCGTTCAGGTAGGCGGTACGGCCCGTCAGCTCCTTGGCACGGTTGTACTCGTTCCAGCCCAAGGCGTAACCATGCACGTCGAAGTAGTAGGAATACCAAGTATACTCACCGTCCTTGGTGCGGTATTTGTCCTGGAAGTTGCCACGCTTGTCGAAGGTGATGGAATCAATGCAGACCAACTGGCGACCGCCATTGCGACCACCGTGGATGTCGTAGGTGTACTCAATCACATACACGGCATTGCCGTTGATGCCCATCTCCTGACGCGACGATTTGCGAGGCTTGTTGCCGGCAAAAGCGGTCCCCGCCACCAGCAACACCAATGATAAAACGATGTATTTCTTCATCTTAACTAATATTATACACTATAAAAGACGTTGCAAAGATACAACTTTTTTCTTAATTAACGAATATGATTATAAATTATTGTGCAACGCATTCTTTTTGTGTTTTGGGTATGGCTCTTATGCTATATTTGACTGATTTTTCAACAGCATCGAAGATGCTGAATCTTAATAACCCCATACAAGAAACCGTTAGGTTTCGCAGTGTGGGGTCAGGGATAACCTTACTACTCAGCGTCCCGAAGGGACGCGACATTGAGACAGTTTGGCAAAAATCAGTCATATGTTATATTAGAGCGTTGGGTATTTAATTAGATAAGGTTAATATCTTTCACAAGTTCCAAATTTTGAAGCCAATGTCCGGTTCCAAGCAACTACGTCAACAACAAAAACCAGATCTTTTGCTATAAGCTCTTTCTTCCACCGTGTCGGATTGGCTTTACCCGTTGGTAACTCTTTTAGTAATCCCTTCCTAAAGAAACCATTCAATGTATTATCAAAGTTTGTGAGACATACATATACTATTGGCAAGTCTATTTTACCTTCGCAAAAACGATACAAAAAAGTGTCCCGAAACTTATATTTAAAGTAACTTGCCAAGAAAGTCTTTAGGTGAGGTTCGTCATTTCGCCGAATAGCACCTTCATCTTTCATTCTTTGAATTTCTTCTGACGGATACTCTTTTATCTCTATCCAGAGTTGAAATTTGGGGAATTCAGCAACAACATCAACTCCCTTCATCGGAGCACCATGAAACATTGGTGACATTCGATCTTTTTCGTCAAACTTGAACAATGCAGTAGCATCAGGAAAGTCGAAACGGACTCTCTCTTCCGTTAAATCTAAGTTCATAAGCTGTCTAGGCCTCGTCTAATTTCATCATCAAGTATTCGAGCGAATGTTTCATCTATTGCATTAGGGTAAAGTTCTTCCATTTTTTCTGTAGTCGCATGTAACACGATTCCATCTTCATCCTTGTACAAGGTGTGGTACAGTACATTGTCCTGAGATGTGGCAGCAAGGTCAAATTCTTTCAGGAGAACGTAATCGTGAGTTGCAATGAATATTTGGACCCCCATTCGCTGTAATTCTAATAATATTTGGACTATAGTCTGTGACAATTGCGGGTTCAGATTTGCTTCAGGCTCATCCCAGAAGAGCATCGTTCCCTTTGTCAAAGTCTCGTTCTGTATCAACCTGTACAAGAGACCTAACTTTCTATAGCCTTCAGCCAACAGAGAAAATTCCAACTCTCCAGATGCATTTTTCATATAGAAAGTCTCGTTCTTCTCAACAATCCTACCTGACATTGCTTTGTTCAATATGTTGAGGAGCTTGACTCTTTCGGGACTTTGTTTTCCTCTCACTATTGGAAGGAATGCCTTGTCAATAATATCCAAATACACCTCTTCAAACGCCAGTTTCTTCTGACTAAACAACGAACGGAATCCAGGGGCATTTGCCAGCATATCTTTCACTGGAATAAATATGGACTCAGCCTGATTCCCCTCTTTCCACTGGTTAAGGTTTTCCGTTGTTTTATTTAGTGATGTGATGTCGCACGAAATATATCTGCTCCTGTTCTCGTTTTCATTCCGTCTATATATTACTACACGTCCTGCGCCCCTCCCTTGTGAACGATGAACCAATCGACCTATAGAACGCGGCATAAACACGCCATTCAATTTTTGAGCAAACGATCTATCTTCCCTTTCACCCATTACAGAACATGCTGAATACAATACTTTCATCAAATGAGTTTTCCCAGTTCCGTTTTTGCCAATAATGATATTGACTCCCGGAGAGAAAGTCACATCTAATTCTGTGAATACCGTGAAATTTGATGCCTTGAATCGTGTTATCATAAGAATATATGAGTAATTATTACTTCTAATATATA
>CAZTVH010000062.1:0-10247 GCA_964616965.1 uncultured Bacteroidaceae bacterium
CGTAACCGTAGCCATAACCGTAGCCGTAACCATAGCCGTAACCATAGCCGTAACCGTAGCCGCCGTAGCGACGCTTGATAACGGGCACGTCGGTCATAATAATCGCCATATTCTTGAACTTACCCTTGTCGCTCAACTCCTGAATGAACGGGAATGAACTCTTATTCAGGTAACCCACACGCATAATGTAGGTCGTCAAGTCGGCATTGTGATTAATGATAGCCGAGTCTGCAACAATCTGGGCAGGCGTAGAGTCAAGGATAACGTAGTCATAGTTCTCACGCAGATATGCCACCAGATTGTCCAACTTATTGGTAAGCAACAGCTGGGTGGCATTTGGCGGAGTCTTCTCGCACACCACATAATCCAAACACGGTGAAGTCTCACTATGCATGATAATCTTCGTGAAGTCCTCCTCCTTGCCCAACATATAGCTAATCAAACCCAATCGGTTGTGTCGGTCGATGGTCTTCGACAAGCTACGCTTACGAAGGTCGCAATCCACCAGCACGGTCCTCTTTCCCAGATAGGCGAGCGACAACGCCAAGTTCAGTGCCACAAACGACTTACCCTCGCCAGGCACAGTCGACACCGTCTGAATCACCTTTTCATTTTCCTTTAAGAAGAACGGGATATTTGAATGCAGTATTCGGAACGCCTCCGTAACCACATCGGTACCGTTGGCTGTAACGATAATCTCATCATTGGCACGACCTTCTGGTTTTTGCGGCACCTCACCCAAAATGGGGATTGACATGGCTCTCTCAATATCCGACTTAGAACGCAGTTTTACATTAAAGAAGCTGATGAGGAACATCACAAGGGCGGGCAACGCAACACCGATAAGCAAACCCACCAAGATAAACATCGACAGATGCGGACCCATGTTAGTACGCGCAGCCGGCTCGACAATCTTGGCAGGAACTATCGTGACAGCCAAATTCATGGCATTCTCCTCACGCTTACTCAACAAGTAGAGAAACAGCTCTTCTTTAATCTTCTGCTGACGGGACACCTCGGTGACTGCCTTGCTCTGAGTGGGCAGATTATAAATCTGGCCCTGTGCGCGCGCCTCTTGCGCCCTTGCAGTCTGAAGACGGACATTGGTAGAATTAATAAGGTTATCCACTGAAGCAAGAATACTAGCACGATTGCCTTCCATCTGCTGCACCAAATTCTTCACCCCTGGGTTGTTCGGACCTGCCGTATTCAACAACTTTCGATATTGCAGCATCTGACTGTTGTACTGGTTAATCATAGTCTGCACACCCGCATTCGACACACCCACGTTGGCAGGCAGCAACTCTTCTTTATTATTGGGGTCGACAAGATAAGACTTCACGGCCTTTATCATCTGCAACTCTGCTTCCAAACTATTGACCTCTTCCGAATAACGGATGCCCGTTTGAAGCATCGTACCCGACGCTGTCTGAATATCAGGTATGCGGGCATCTTTCTTCAACTGGGCCACTTGCGCATCCACATCCTCCAGCTCGCCCGAAATAAGAGCTATTCGTTCCGACACAAACTGTTCCGTCTTCTCTGCCACAGCTCTATTATCCTCGGCCGCATCGTCATTGTACGCATCCACAAATGCTGTCACCACCTCACCAGCTCTGGCATCATTGTTATCGCTATACTTCAGTATCAGCACTGCGGAATTCTTGTCAGCTCTGCTCACCGACATGCGTCCTGCCACCTGTTTCGACTTGGCCTGCACAGGCACTTCCGCCAGAATGAACTTGGTCTTAAAGTAACGATTGGCAAAATACTGCGTCTTGTCGATAGTAAACGACACATCCTCCGTCACCACTACTGGCTCAGTATAGTACGCTATGCCTTTCTTATTGGGGCTATAGCGGTTAAGCGACTTGACGACATACTCGTAACGGCTCATATCCAACGGTGTCACCTCCACATTGATTGACACCTCAGACACCTCTGCGCTACGCGTATAGACCTTCAATTCCAAAGGCCGGTCTCTGAAATACGACACCTTGGTGAAAAAGCCATTGCGATCGCACGTCTTATTCAAATCCAGTGCCGAAACAACCTTCCTTGCCAACAATGACGACTTGAGCATATACACTTCGTTCTCCAACGAGTGCATTCCAACATCCATATTGTTGAAAACCTGGTCAATGCTACGCTGATGGCCCCTTCCGTTTATTTCATCACGCACCAATATCGAAGAGGTATACTCATACACCTTGGGCTTTGTCTTATACACCAAGCCCACTACCACCAAACAGACAAACAGCGACAGTGCAAACCAATACCAGTTGTTGATAACCAGAAACACTATGTCGCGCAACGAGATAGTGGCCTCATTTTCCTGTTGGGTACCGTTTTGCGTCCCCCCTTGGGGCTGACCTAGAGTACTCTTTAATTGCTGCTGATTTTCCATGATATTTTTTTTACTAGTTTGTACGCTGATTATAGTATCTCATAAGGATGTAGTAGTAGAACATCGAAGACAACACCGACACAATCGACACCGCACTCGAAATGTAGGTCATCGTCATCGGGTCGCGATCGGCATTCTTCTTCTTCCTCATGTTGGGTTCCACATACACCACATCGTTCTGATGCAGGTAGTAGTATGGCGAGTCGAACACCGACTTGGACGACAAGTCCACTTCGCCTATAGTACGCAGCCCGTTCTCCTCGCGTATCACCGTCACATTATGACGCTGTCCATAGATGGTCAGGTCGCCCACCATGCTCAAAGCTTCAAAAATAGTGAGACGCTCACCCGACACAACCAGCTGTCCCGGACGAACCACATCGCCAAGCACACACACCTTGAAGTTCATCAGCTTCACCGTAACCACAGGGTCGGTGATATGGCCTTCGCTAATCAACTTTTTCTCAATCAACGATGCCAACTCTCTGTGCGTAAGGCCCAGCACATGTATCTTACCCAGCACAGGAAAGATAATGTCGCCATCATGATTCACCAAATAGCCAGACACCACATTACTGCCCGGATTCATCACCACGCCATTGTTGACGGCAATCTTATTCGTCTCCTGATTAAACTGGATAGTCGACTCTGGAGTCTGGCTCTCCACATAAATACCGAGCAGATCGTTGGCCTGAATGCCACTTGAGAACTGCCCCCTCAATGCAAAGGCGGAATCACGCTGGGCATCGCTAATATAGGCAATCTCGGTTGAATGCCTGCACGACGATAGCAAAATCGTCCCAACGGCTGCCACAAACAATAATTTAATTACTTTCATATTTTAAAATTATTTTATTATTTCACTACAACTCAAACTGATATAATGACATCTCGCTCTCGCGGACTCTTCAGCATGATTTGCAAAGATACAAAAAAATTTGTTTATCAAACAATCTGCAACAAAATAAAATCAAAAAATAACATATTTCAGTTAGTGTGAGATATCATTCTTGGCTATCGCCCGCCCGCGTCCGCCTCCTGTCCTCCTCTTTTCATTCCCCGCTCCTTCTCTGTTCGTTACCCAATTCATCCCCGCTCCAGAGTGCGGAGAACGAACCCGCAAGAAGTAAAAATCAGTAAGATACGGTTAAAACCCGCAAGAAACGGTAAGAAACAGTATAGGCACGAACTGTTATGCGTATAGACTCATGGCAGTAACATCAATTGCCATAAAGGGTTGGAGAAAAACAGGGGCAACACTTCCGATACTACTTCTCCAACATAAATCAACAATATTTCACCGACAAACAGACACACACCCAAGTCTAAACACAAAGCCATGCAACCATCACTACTACCACACTTATTATCAAAACACTATGGGAATACCAAATCCTAAAATCAGGTCTGGTACTGAATGGGGGTGGCGCATAGGAACCATCAAGGCGAAAGCAAAGCGAAGGCACACTGGAGCCACACTGGAGTTACACTGGAGCTACTGCGAAGCCACGATAAGCCAACATGGCAATAACCCACATAGCCCTTAGTCAATTCCAAACGACACCATAATACTCTGAAAGCATGGCTACTAAAAGCAAACCAACTGCAAAATTGCATTTTTTTTTCATTGGGTGGAAAAAAAAAGGTATTTTTGCAAACCGATAAAACCAATCTCTATGCAAGCATTCGTACTCGCGGCCGGCCTTGGCACACGCCTACATCCCCTCACCGACACATTACCCAAAGCCCTAGTGGAAGTACACGGCATACCGTTGATAAAGATTGCCATCGACAATCTTGTACACCAAGGGGCCACTCGTATCATCGTCAACATCCATCACTTTGCCGACCTGCTTCGCAGATACTTGCAAAACCACGACTGGGGAGCCGACATTCTTATCTCCGACGAAAGCGACCTACTACTCGACACAGGAGGAGGCCTAAAAAAAGCCTCTCCACTCTTCCTACCCAACGAGCCCATTCTCATCCACAATGTGGACATCTTGTCGCACATACACCTTGCCGAAGTAATCAAGCAACACACTGATTCCATGAATCTAGCCACGCTCGTCACAAGCCAGCGAAACACATCTCGACAACTCCTATTTGATTCCAAACGCCAATTGGCTGGTTGGCAGAACAACGCGACAGGTGATACACGATGGGTGAATGGCCACAAAACAGGTTGCAAACAATTGGCTTATAGTGGCATTGCCGTCATCCAGCCAGATATGCTTGCGTTGCTTCCCGAAGCCACCCAACCATATTCTATCATCCCTGCCTATCTGTCATTGGCAAAAAACCATAGAATCAGCTATTTCATGCATAATCCGAAAGACTGGCTCGATGTGGGCAAACCCGATACCCTGCAACGCGCCCAAAACTGGAAATTCGATTCATAAAACACTCTTTACCAATGGAAACATTCCTTGCCGAAGTGGCGCAGCGATTGCGCTTTGAGCATCCAAACGACCTCGACCGCGTAACGGTGGTATTCAACAACCGCCGTTCTGGACTTTTTTTGCGACGGCAATTCGCCTCGATGGAAGGCCAGCCCTTTTTTCTGCCCCGCATCATTGGCATTGACGAGTTGATTGCCGAACTGGGCAGGCTTACCATCGTGCCTAACGAGTACCTACTGTTTGAGCTATTCGACATACATCGCCATTTGGATAAAGAAAACGACAAATACACTAATTTCGAAGACTTTATCTCCTTTGGCGAGATGATGCTTGCCGACTTCTCTGAAATCGACCTATATTGCGTGGATGCCCATAGTCTTTTTAGTAATCTCCATGATATCAAAGCTATAGAAAAATGGAATGTGGAGACCGGGCAACCCACGCCATTCCAAGAGCAATATCTTGCCTTCTACCAATCGCTGTACCAATATTATACCCAACTCCACCAACGGCTATTGGTACGCAGGCAGGCGTATGGAGGCATGGCCTACCGTATTGTGGCAGAGAATATTGACACACTTGCACCAAGCAAGGACGACCAATCATACTATTTCGTTGGATTCAATGCCATTTCGGCATGTGAAAAACTCATAATCAAGCATTATCTACAACAAGGCAACGGCACATTCATCACAGACGGGGATGCCTACTACTATGACGACCCTACGCAAGAGGCTGGACATTTCCTGCGGAACAATCCATTCCATACTGGCGACTATCCTGCCCATTTTGCGATGGGACACAAAGAGATAACCATTGTCAGCTGCCCCGAAAATGTACTCCAATGCAAATATGCAGGCCAACAACTTGCCCACCAAATTCAAGCACATCCAGACAACCCCATTGAGCAGACTGCCATCGTGTTAGCGGACGAGTCGCTACTTCTGCCCATGCTCAATGCCCTGCCTGACGAAGTAGAAACAGCCAATGTGACAATGGGGTACCCTTTCAGCAACACAGCCATACACGCATTGGTTCTGAAACTATTCTCCTTGCATCAACGACGACGAGAGGCCTTTTTCTACCATGCAGACATACTAGACACCCTCTCAGATGACGGCATCGCAACTATACTTGGTATCAGAGATATACACTCACGGCTAAACAACCTTCTTGCTAACGGCCATATCATCTATGCCAGTGCCAGAGAGATAGCTGACCTTTGCCGCCAATTGGACTGCGACCCGACTCCCACTCAGTTCCTTTTCACGCCCAACCCACCTACCCCCGACGAATTCCTAGCCCTGCTCAGACAGCTCGTCCACACACTCTACGACACCCACGTCCTCGACAACAACCGCAAAGAGAAAGAGGCACTTGCATGCCTACTGCGTATAGTAGACTATTTCCAAGAGTTGCAGAAACAATACCACTTTGTCGACAATCTCAACACCCTATCGAAGATATACTCTCGCTTGGCCCAACGCAACTCGGTACCATTCTATGGCGAACCGCTGCAAGGACTTCAGATACTGGGAGTTTTGGAGACACGCAACGTAGACTTCAAGCGAATCATACTACTCTCTGCCAATGAGGGCTCACTACCCTCAGGGAAGACCAGCAACACCTTGATTCCATACGACTTGAAAGTCAGTTTCGGCATTCCCACGTTCCATGAGAAGGAGGCCGTATATGCCTACAACTTCTATCGCCTACTGCAGCGCGCAACCGATGTGCACCTAGTCTACCACACAGAAGCAGAAGGAATGGGCAAGGGCGAACCCAGCCGATTTCTTCTGCAGGTGCAGAGGGAGTTGGCGCAACGCTATCCCGACAATATTACCTTGCACGAAGAGACTCTATTTGCCGACAGCCACACAATTGCAGCCCCGAAACTGCCTTCATATCCAAAGAACGACCTTATTCTATGTCAGTTAGAGCATATCTCCCAGCGCGGGTTTTCCCCATCAGCCCTCAATAAATACCGTAGTTGCCCAGTACGATTCTATTATGAGAACATACTCAACATCAAAGAGCGAGACCTTGTAAACGACGACCTCGAACAGAACGAGCTTGGGAGCTGCATTCATGCAGTGTTGGAGAAAATCTATTCGCCCACTATTGGAAAGACACTCACCACCGAAACGCTGGAGCAGACACTCGGAAGAGTAGATGACCTGTTGGCTGAAGTGCTTGACCAGCAATTCCATCACGGACGCAACCACGCAGGGCGCAACCATTTTCTGGAATCTGTCGCCAAGATGCAGATAACCAACTTTTTGAAATCAGAAATAAAACAATTGGAGAGAGGTGACAACATCCAGATACTGGCATTAGAGAAAGAGCTTTCCCACACGCTGCAAACGACCATTGGCGATGTCCCAACACGGCAAGTGCTCATTGCCGGCACTGCCGACCGAATAGACAACTGGAATGGCTACACTCGCATTATTGACTACAAATCGGGCAAAGTGGAGGCCAAAGACTTGATAGTAAAAGAGTCGGAGCCTGATTGGGCAAAGGTGTCGGACAAATGGTTCCAAGTGATGGTATACACTTGGTTGGCACACCACAGCGGACAGGTTGACGAACCTTATCTATCAGGCATATACCCTCTCAGGCACCTACAATCCGAACTGATGGTCACGCAATGGGAAGGGGCAACCGTCTTATCGCCAGAACACCTGCTGGCTTTTGAGGCGATGTTACACGAACTGATATCCGACATCTTTAATCCCGACATACCCTTTATTGCCAATCCAGAGAGCAAATCTTGCGCCCATTGTCCTTTTGCCGAGATATGCCAACGTGGCACTTGAAAACAAATGTTGTAGAAAAAAGTTGCACATTCAAAAAAAATATGTATTTTTGCAGATTGATACAAGGAAGTCCTCTTTCTTGTGTTGCTTGTTTAATAATTTGATTCTAATCGTATTGCAGAATAATAAATATATAAGTATACAAATGAGAAAAGCACTTTTTACTCTTTTCCTAGCCTCCGTTGTCCTGCTGACCGGATGCAGCGGGTTGTCCAAAATGAAGTCCAATAGTAAAAAAATCCGCTATCAGGCCAACCCCGACCCAGTAGAGGTTCGCGACGACAAAGTGGTTGTCAATTTCACCGCCTCAGTACCTGCCAAATATTTCGACAAGGGCGTGGCACTCTTTATCCAACCCGTTTTCACATGGGAAGGCGGTTCCACCCCGCTCGACCCCATCACTGTGAAAGGCGAGAAGGTTTCGGGACCCGGCACCACAATCAACTACACAACTGGCGGACGTTTCACCTATAACGACGTGCTTGATTACAAGCCTGGTATGGAGACGGGTAAAGTGCTTCTCAGCCCTGTGGGTTACAAGACCTCAACCGTTGACGACGAAGCATTGTTTGCTGACGAGATTGTCGCTCAACACAAAGGCAAAGTATTCCCCACAGTGGTCATTTCCGACGGTGTGAACATCACATCCGAATGGATTGACATCCGTGGCAATATCTCCATCGCACCGCTCAACTACAACAAGAAGCAGGGTGTGGTGGAAACTGCCGACATCTATTTCCCCAATGGAACGTCGATTCTTGACTGGGGATGCGAGATGAACGTCCGTTTCGATGCCCAATACACAGTCAACGACCTCAAACGCATCATGCTTGAGAATGGGCTGCCTAAGCAGATTACTATCACCGGATGGGCATCGCCCGAAGGTGAGGAGACTGCTAATGTGGGCGTTTCGAAAAACCGTGCCGACATCGCTACCGCCGAATTGCGCCGTGTGCTTGACGATGTGCTGAACGTTATGGCCAAGCGCGCTAAAGTCAAGCCCCAAGACCTTGAATATTACAAACATCAGCAGCTGAAAAAGATGGTCATTACCACCCGCGCCGCTGGCGAAGACTGGGTGCATTTCGTCGTCATGGTTGAGGAAAGCAACATTCAGGACCGTCACGCTATCGTCAACGTGGTCGAAACCCAGCAGAACCTCATCAAGCGCGAACAGATGGTGAAGAACTACTCTGAGACCTATCCCCAGCTGGAGCGCGACATCTTCCCCAGCCTGCGCCGTGCACAGATTGCCCTCTACTATTCTGAGGCTCGCCAGACTGACATTGAGCTTGCCAAGCAGGCCACCCTCAACCCCTCTAAGCTCTCTTTCGACGAGCTGATGTATGCCGCCTATATCAACTACAACTACGACACCAAGATGAAATACTACAAGTGGGCCACCGAGAACCACAGCGCCGAATGGGGTGCTTGGAATAACGCTGGTGCCATCGCATTCTATCTCGGTGACTTCTCAGAGGCGGAACGTTACCTCAAGGTGGCTCGCGACCTCAACCCCCACAACCCCGACATTCTCAACAATACCGGTCTTCTCTGTCTGGCTCAGAAAGACTACACCCTTGCCAAGTACTATTTCGAAGAAGCCAAACGTCAAGGCAGCTCCGATGCCGACGACAATATCGTTATTCTCAACCTCAAGCGCGGTAACTACGAAGAGGCTAAGAAACTCCTGAAGGGCACTTCTTGCAGCTACAATCTGGCTTTCGCCCAATTGGAGAACGACGAGACTGACGCTTGCATCCGCACCCTCAACTGCTGCCTCGACCAGACCGCCGAAGTCAACTACCTCCGTGCCGTTGCTTACGCCCGCCTTGGCGACCGCGAGAACTGTCTCAAGAACTTGCAAAATGCTGTAGACATGGAATACAACTACAAGCGTAAGGCAGCTGTCGACGTGGAATTCCGCGCCTATTGGAACGACCCTGACTTCAAACTGGTTATCAAACTATACTAATCCTTTCTGTTTGTTTGCAAAGATGTAGGAATGACGCTGTCCTTCCTACATCTTTTTTTTGAGAACTACATCATGAGAATACTTAATTCTATCAAACGACAAATCCCCAACCTCATCACCCTCGGCAACCTCACTTGCGGCATCATCGCCTCCTACTATGCCGCACAAGGCTATGGTGACCTTGCTTCTTACTTCATCATCGGGGGGATCTTCCTTGATTTCTTCGACGGCCTTGCCGCCCGTCTGCTGGGTGTGGCATCGCCTGTAGGCAAAGAGCTTGACTCCCTTGCTGACGTAGTCACATCAGGCGTGGCACCAGCCCTCATCCTTTTCAATATCATTTATAGCACCCCTGAGTGGACTGCCAACCTCCGCTACCTTGCTCTCCTCATGCCCGCATTTGCCGCCTATCGGCTTGCCAAGTTCAACCTCGACACCCGCCAAAGCCACAGTTTCCTTGGACTCCCCGCGCCTTCGAATGCCCTCATCTGGGTGGGCATCGCCTTTGCCTATTACAATCCGAACTTAGATTTAGACCTACTGCTTAGTAACACAACGCTCATCGGCTTGACCATTCTCTCCCTCATAACAGACATCCTTATGGTCAGCGAACTGCCCATGTTCTCCCTCAAATTCAACTTTAA
>CAZTVH010000063.1:0-10116 GCA_964616965.1 uncultured Bacteroidaceae bacterium
ATTCTTCTAGGAAGCGCTCACGGTTGGCTTCGATGTAGGCTTTTACGTCTTTCATGTTGTTGAGTTTTTATTATTTTTGAACTTGCAAAGGTACGAAAAAAAACTCAATCATCAACTTTTTTTTCAAAATCACCACTATTGGGGATGCGTTATTTGTTATAAAAGTGGTATATTTGCACCACTATGCAAGATACAAAAACACTAAAAATAGCAGTCGTAGGTTCTTCTGGCAGTGGCAAATCCACTTTCTGCCAGCAGGTGGCGAAACTGCCTGAAGAGGGCCTGAAAAGGGAATGGATAGAGGTGGCAGACCCCGAAGAGATAGTGCACCAGCGTCCCGACGTGGTGGTGCAGATGGTGGATTGCACCGACCTCGAAGAGTCGTTGGTCATCACCCCGCAGCTGATTGACATGCACATGAAACTGGTGATTGCCCTAAACCGTTATGACGAGTTTTTGGTGACAGCCCATTCCATTGACTACGAACACTTCGGCAGGCTGATGGGCGTGCAGGCATTCCCTATCAATGCCCTGAGTGGAACGGGGGTGGACCAAGTGGTAGAGGGTGTGGTGGCCGCCTACGAGGAGCGGGAGCATGCCAGCCGCCACGTGCATGTGGTGTATGGCTCCGACATCGAGAATGCCATTGTCAACCTCCTCGACGAGGTGGCAAAAATACCTAATATTAGTGATAGCTATTCGAAGCGTTATCTCGCCATCCGCCTGCTCGAACGCCCGGAAGTGACCCTCGCCATGCTGCACGACGTGCCGAACTATATGGCTCTGGCATACGCTGCCGAAGGATGCCGTCGCAAGATTGAGAAGTCGTCGCACCAGTCGCCCGCCGCCATCATCCACGAGGCACGACACGCCTTTGTCCGTGGTGCACTTAATGAGACCCTCCACCACAGCGACCATACCCGACTGGAAAGGCTCGATGCCCTTCTCACCAACCGTTGGCTGGGTCTGCCCATCCTTATACTTGTGCTATATTTGGTATTCCAATGCACCTTCACCCTTGGGGCCTACCCACAGGATTGGATACAGGCAGGTGTCGACTGGCTGTGCGACCTGTTGCACAACGTCATGCCCGACACTTGGTATACCTCGCTCCTTGCCGACGGCATCGTGCAGGGCGTGGGGGCAGTGCTCTCATTCCTGCCCAACATCATCATCCTCTTCTTCTTCATCTCCATCATGGAGGACACGGGCTATATGGCCCGTGTCGCCTTCCTCATGGACAAGCTGATGCACAAGGTGGGGCTGCACGGCCGCTCGTTCGTTCCCATGCTGGTGGGGTTCGGCTGCAATGTGCCGGCCATCATGGCGGCCCGCAACATCGAGAACAAGAAGGACCGCACGCTGACGATGCTCATGATTCCCTTTATGAGCTGTGGCGCGCGCCTGCCGGTATATCTGCTTTTCGTGGGTGCCTTCTTTGCGCAGCACAAGGCGTTGGTGATGATGTCGCTCTATCTGATTGGCGTGCTGCTCTCTATCATCTTTGCCCTTATCATGAAGCGCACCAAGTATTTCCGTCAGGACGACGAGGACTACGTCAGCGAGCTGCCCGCCTTTCACCGCCCGGTGTGGCGCAACACTTGGCTGCACATCTGGGAGCGTTGCGAAGACTATCTGAAGAAGATTTCCACCGTCATACTTTGGGCTTCCATCATCATCTGGGCACTCTACTATTTCCCCCGCAACGAGGAGTTGACACAGCCCTATCAGGCTAAGATTGAGCAGTTGCAACAGGTGGAGGCAGACGGCCATGTCACCACCGAGGATATGCTGAAGGTGTCGGCAATGATTGACTCGCTCACCTTTGAGATGGACGTAGTGCAGAAGGAGCATTCCGCCCTTGCCGCCATCGGCCAATGGATGGAACCCGTGATGCGCCCGCTGGGCTTCGACTGGCGCATGAACGTCTGCATACTCACCGGTCTGCCCGCCAAGGAGGCCATCGTCAGCACTATGGGCATCCTCTATCACCAGAGCAGCGATAGTGGTCTGGAAGAGTCGCTGCGCAACAACCCATTCTTCACGCCCGTCAAAGCATACGCGTTCTTGATGTTTGTGCTGCTCTATTTCCCCTGCGTAGCCACCATCGCCACCCTGCGTCGCGAGGCTGGCCGTGGCTGGGCCTGGTTCACCGTCGCCAACAGCCTTGTCTTGGCGTGGCTGATGGCATTCTTGGTGTTCCAAGTAGGAACAATGCTTTTGACTTGAGGCAAGAAGTAAGGGCTAAGAACTGAGAAGGCAGTGCGGCTGCCAATTCCTAGTTCTTAGCCCTTACATCTTACTTCGATTGAGGTTTTACTTTTTCTTCTTGCGGCTGTCGAAATAGAGCATTCCGGCAGTCCAAAGGAGGGCACATATCAATGCCCACATGGCTCCACTCATAGGCTGAAGATTAGCTCCTTGTTTCCATTCCAGTCTATCATCAGCTGGCGGAAGGCCGAATACTCTGACTTGGTGACAACCGCCTTGCGCAGCCGCAGGCTACGGGTGATGAGGAGACGGTTCTTCTTCTGCTTGATGATGATGTTGATGCTGCCAACGATGTTTGAATATTCAATGTTCACGTCGCCGCCAATAAGGGTGGCACCCTTGGGCAGTTCCATCGTATAGTGGTAGTATTCGGGGCGTACACTCGCCTGCAGGTCGCTGTTGCGGCTTGGGGTGAGCTGTGCGGGGTCGATGTGCAACCCGGCCTCTTCCGTTGGCAGGGTGATGCGCACATAGCCGTCGGCCAATGTTTCGGGGTTCCATTCTAGCTTGCGCTCCTGATAGATGGGGGCAGCGGCTACATTGGCGGCATCCACCTTCTCCGACTCGGTGAGCAGGGGCGACTTCTGTGTGGCTGAGAGGCGGTAGGCCTTGCCTTCGAGCGTCACCTCCACCTCCATCGGGCGGTCGCCAAAGACACTGATGCTGTTGTCGACGATGGCGGCCTTGAAGCCCGCCTCGTTGAGCAGAGCCGCCAGCAGACCAGTCTTGTCGAGATAGGTGCCGCAGTTGCTTGTGAACACATCATGTGCCGGGGTCATAACGTAGTTGACGCGGGCCAGGTCGACAGGGTTGAGGTGCACATAGTCCACCACCCAGTCGCGGATGGCAACGATATATTCTTTCGAGTTGCTCTTCTTCAGGTTGGCAAGCAGTGTGCTGGCGGCGGGCAGCCCAGTCTCGGCGGTATAGACGGGCTTGTCACCCAGCTGGAACTCCACGTCGTAGCCTTTGCGGGCAGGCATATAGGGTTCGTTGACGGTCTGGGGCAGGTTGTTCTCAATTTGGGTATGCCCGTCGGCATAGCGTATCTCGTAACGCTTCACCGGGCAGTCCTGGTTGAGGTTGAAACGTTCTACTAGCAGGGTGCTGTTGCGATGCAGGGTGTAGTCGAGCACAATGGTGCAGTTGTATTCGAGGGCGGTATGCACTATTGCCATCTCGCGGATGTCGTTGAGCCGACCGCAATCGGTGCATTCGCCGGGCAGCTGCAGCACGAAGGCGTTCTGCGGTGTCACCACCTTGGTGCCATCGGCCATGACGGTGTAGCACTCGTTGATGGTGAGGGTCTCGAACGAGGGGTTGTAGCTGATAAAGGTCTCGCCCTTGTCGGCGTAGGCGGTGATGGCGCGGTTGCGCAGCAACTTGATTTCCTTACGGTAGCGGATGTCCATCGAGCCGTCATTGTTCACCTTGTATGAGCGGCGGATGAGGTTGTATTCGGCATCGGGCTGAGTCTGTGCCATGCCGGTGATGGCAAACACAGCAGTTATGATTGTGAGGATTATCTTTTTCATAAGTGAATAGTGATGTGATTATGCGATAAATAACTTCTTAGTTCTTAGCTCTTACTTCTTACTTCGTAAGTATTACGGGAGTGGAGGCAAGTTTTTTCTGGTTGGCCACCACCTGACGGAAGCATTGCCAGTCATTCGCCTCATACACACGCTTGCCCAGCATCACGCTCTCGGCAAAGGTGAGGGTGTTGCCTTCCATCCAATACTGGCAGCCGAAACTGGCGGCGGGGTCTGCCACACCGTTGATGAAGGGGAAGTGCAGCTGCTTGTATTCGCCCGGCAGGGTGATGGTCTCCTTGATGTCGACCAGCCGCGAGCAGGCATCCGAGAAGGGTTGGGTACGGTCTTGGGGTGCAGTGTCGAAACGCAGGTGGCTCATGGCACGACTGAAGAAGTTGCGTGCCGAGAGGGGAGTGAATGCGAGCGTCTTGTCGTCGATAGAGGCAAACTTGGGCACGGTATAGGTGTAGGTGATGCTCACGGGCTGTTCCAGATAGCGGTCGTTGTCGGTGTGGGTTATCTTGGTGATGCGGGCTCCGGGGGCTATGCGCAGCAGTTCGGCTTCCATGTTGCGTTTCCATTCGGCGGTGCGGCAGTTGAAGATACGGCGCACGGCGGCATCGCTCTGCCCTTCGGCAGTGATGGTGATGGTGCCGCTGAGGGTGCCGTCGGCGCTGAGGGTGCTGTTGCCACGGATGCGTATATAGTGGTTTTCGGGAGCCGAAAGGGGAGTGTACATCAGGTCGGCACCTTCGGGCAGGCCCATCAGGTAGCCCTGCTGCTGCTCGGCGCTGCTCCACAGCTCGCGCACGTTGGGCACCCATGTCGGGTCGAGCAGCTCGTAGCGTCCGTCCCTGTGCTGCACGGCGCAGACGCTGTGGTTGAACTGGTCGGCAGGTATGCGGTCGATGCGCTCGTGTGCCATCGTCATGGCGGCGTAAGCCTTAAAGCCTGCGGCACGAAGCATGGCCACCAACATGCCCGCCTTGTCCTTACACACGCCGCAGCGGTCGGTGTAGTTCATTTGGGCGTTGTGCAGCGTAAAGCCCTCGCCGGGACCCATGCTGATGCCCGCATAGCGGATGTTGTCCGCCACCCAGTGGGTGAGGATGCTGATGCTGTCCTGCTCGTTCTTGGCGGGAATGAGCAGCTCGTTCACCTTGGCCTGCACTTCGGGGGTGGGCACAAAGCTGCCATAGTCCTCGTTCACGCCATAGAACCATACCGACTTGGCCTGCCAGTCGGGGCTGGTACTGAGCAGCAGCTTGCACTGTATGTCGTTGTTGGCAAGAGCTGCAGGCTCGCGTTTGAGCGGCTGGATATTGTTCTTGGTGAAGGTATATACGGTGCGGTCGCCATCGACGGTGCTGTCTATATTCACCGTGCAGATGCTGTCGGCCATGCAGTTATACAGCTCGAAGCGGAGGTTCTTGCTCGTCAGCACGCTGACGCTGTACACCTTCTTGTTCACGGGGTTGTCGCTCCAGAACGGCACAATGTCGTAAAAATGCCCGCGCATGGGCGGCACATACTTGTCGTCCTCGCCGTCGCCCAGCAGGGCGTAGGTGAACCCCTTGCGGTAGGTGGTATACTCCACCTCGTCGCCGGGATCCAGATGTCCCACCTGCACCATCTTCTGGCTCGCGCCCCAATAGATGAGGCGGGCAGGGGCCACATAGTCGTACACGCGCAGCAGCACATCCTCTACGCTGCCATCGCGGTGGTGCACCACCACCTGTCGGAACTCCACATAGGCCGACAGCGGGTCGTAGTCCACCTTGATGGTGGACAGGTCGCGGCAGCCAGCAAAGTCGTTGGCGCGTATGCGCTGATGGTTGATGACATGGCTGAGTCCCGACTCCTCCATGACGACGCGGGTGCTGTCGTAGAGCGTGGTCTTATGCTGGGCAGTGGCAGGCAGCGCCAACCCCAACAACAAGGCGATAGTAAGAATTGTTTTAAACTTCATAGTATTGTTGTTTTTTTAATTATTCTGATTACTCTGATTGTTCTGATAACTCTGATTACTCTGATAATTCAGAGAATGCCTTCAGCACAGCGGCCGTCATGCGGTTCCAGCTGTATTTCTTTTTCTCCTCGCGCACGGCGGCGGTGAATTCCTCCTCGCGCTTTTCTTTGTAGTACTTCAGCAATGCGTCGGCAATGCTTTGGGCATCGGGCTCCACCACATAGCCTATCTTGCCGTCCGGCACAATCTCGGGTAGCCCGCCCACATTGGTCACCAGCATCGGCTTCTCGAAGTGGAACGCCACCTGCGTCACCCCGCTCTGCGTGGCAGTCTTGTAGGGCTGCGCCACTATGTCGCAGGCACAGAAATAGAGGTTCACGCGGCTGTCGGGGATATAGTCGTTGTGCAGCACCACAATGTCGTTGATGTCGAGCGAATTGATACGCTCCGTATAGGGCGTGGGGTCGCCGTAGAACTCGCCAGCCACCAGCAGCCGTGCGCCGCAGTCCTGCAGCCGTGGGTCGCCAAACGCGTCTATCAGCAGGTCGAGCCCCTTATAGTCGCGTATAAAGCCGAAGAACAGCACATACCGTCCTTCCACGTTCAACCCCAGCTGTCGGCGTGCCTCCGCCTTGTCCACCCTTGCCCCGTAGTGGTCGTAAATAGGGTGGGGGGCCCAACTCTTGGGCTTGCCTCGGTGGTCGAACTTCTCAATGTCGTGCGCCACCGACTGCGACAGGGTGGTGAAACCGTCCATAGCCTTGACGAAATAGCCGGGCAACAGCTTGTCCAACACATTAGGCTCGTGCGGTATCATGTTGTGCACAAGACCTATGCAACGTGTATGTCGATTGCGCCTTATCCTGCGGGCAATTGTACCAAAGCAGGGCGCCATAAACGACATCCAATAGGCAAACACCACCACATCAGGCCGTTTGCGCCGAATCTCCCTGCCCACCGCGCACCAGTTCATCGGGTTGCACGAGTTGATGCGCCTCGTTATCTTCAGCCCTGCGGGCGCAGGGCCGTCGGTATACTGCGTCTTGCCCGGAAACAAAAACTTGGGGTACTGCAAGGTAAAGGTATACACCTCCACCTCGTGACCCTCCTTTTGAAACTGGGTTGCCAATCGTTCGTTGAAGGCCGCCAGCCCCCCTCGATAGGGGTGGGCGGTGCCAATAATCACTATTTTCATGTTGCAAAAATACAAAAAATATTAAACATACAATAATTTTTATTCATTTTTGTTTATAATGCGTACATAGAAAGCAAACTAAAATTAATGCCTATCAACACTACTATCCTCTAATTACAAATCTATTAAACATTTAAAACTACTCAAACATGAAAAAACTCTTTTTAAGTATTGCATTCCTGTCAGTATTCTTCACCTCGTGTGCGCAGGACAATGAGCAGAAAAATGTGCAGGAAAACAATTATCCACAGACACTCCCCGTCACCGACTTCAGCGGTGTGGCATCCCAAACCATTGACGGCGTGGTGCACATCCGCACCATCCAAACCCGCCTCACACCCCTCTACCAGTCCTTCTTCGGCTTCATCATCAACCAAGGCGTGCAACGCCAAGAGTACAGTGCCTACGGATCGGGAGTCATCATCTCCGACGACGGCTACATCGTCACCAACAACCATGTGGTGCAGGATGCCGAACGCATAGCCGTGACACTCAACGACAAACGCGTCGTGCCTGCCCGCCTCGTTGGCAACGACCCCGCCACCGACCTTGCCCTGATAAAGATCGAGGCAGACAATCTCAAACCCATCGCTTTCGGCAATAGCGACGACGCCCGTGTCGGGCAGCCCGTCCTGGCCATCGGCAACCCCTTCAACCTCACCTCCACCGTCACCGCCGGCATCATCAGCGCCAAGGCCCGCAACATGGGCATTATCGAAAACACCCGTGGCAAGGAAAGCACCATCGAAGCCTTCATCCAGACCGATGCCGCCGTCAACCCCGGCAACTCGGGCGGCGCCCTCGTCGATGCCAACGCCAAGCTCATCGGCATCGTCACCGCCATCGCCTCGGCCGACGGATACTACACCGGCTACAGCTTTGCCATACCCTCCATCTTGGCAAAGAAGGTGACCGACGACCTCCGCCGCTACGGCTATGTGCAGCGTGCCTACCTCGGCGTGAACGTGCTGGAAATGACCTCCGACATGGCTCGGCAGATGGGCCTTTCGGAAGTCAAAGGCGTTCTGGTGGCACGCGTGGTGCCCGGCTCGGCAGCCGACGGGGCCGGCCTGCGCAACGGCGACCTCCTGCTCAGTGTGGCAGGCGTGACCGTCAACAGCTTTGCCGAGATGATGGAGGAGCTGGCCCGCTTCAACCCCGGCGACCACATCGACATCTCCTACTACCGCGACGGCAGAACCCACTCCGCCACCGCCACCCTCCAAAACTCCAAGGGCACCACCGAGCTCCGCGTCCGCAACTGATTTCCGCACCCCTCCCTATCGCCCCCTGCCCACCCGCCTGCTCGCGAGTAGCTCCCACATATATCCGATATTTATTCTATAGTTATACCTTAGTTATTCTATATTTCTTAGTATAACTAAAGTATAACTATAGTATAAATGAAGTATAAATGCAAGAGGAAGGCGGGCGGCAGGTAGTGCCTTTTCGTTGAAAAGTGACTGCGAAGAATGGATTTTTCTTGTGTACCATATTTTTTTTGTATCTTTGCAATTTGAAATTATTACTCAAAAGCATTTATCTCAATGAAAGTCAAAGTAGGTATAGCCCAGATGAAGTGTGTGGAGGACAAACAGCAGAACATAGTCCGCTACACTGAGAAGGTGCGCGCTCTGGCGGCACAAGGCGCACAGATTGTTTGCCTGCAGGAGCTGTTTGCATCGCTCTATTTCTGCGACGAGGAGCGTTATGTCAATTTCCAATTGGCGGAGCCCATACCCGATGGCCCCACCTGCCAGCATTTTATGGCGTTGGCGAAGGAGCTGGGCGTGGTGCTGGTGTGTTCGCTGTTTGAGAAACGTGCCGAAGGTCTGTATCACAACACCACGGCGGTGATTGACGCGGACGGCTCGTATCTGGGCAAGTACCGCAAAATGCACATCCCCGACGACCCAGGCTATTACGAGAAGTTCTATTTCACTCCCGGCGACTTGGGCTACAAGGTGTTTAAGACCCGCTTTGCCACGCTGGGCGTGCTAATATGCTGGGACCAGTGGTATCCTGAGGCAGCACGCATCACCAGCCTGATGGGGGCGCAGCTGCTCTTCTTCCCCACGGCCATAGGCTGGGACGTGCGGCAGAACGAGCACGACAACCGCGAGCAGTATGAGGCTTGGCAGACCATACAGCGCAGCCACGCTGTGGCGAACGGGGTGCCGGTCATCAGCGTGAACCGCACGGGTTTGGAGGGCGGCATGCAGTTCTGGGGTGGCAGTTTCATCACCAACGCCTTCGGGCGGGTGCTCTATCAGGCACCGCACTTGGAGGAGGCACTGCACGTCGAGGAACTAGACCTGGACGAGAGCGACCACTACCGCCGCCACTGGCCCTACTACCGCGACCGTCGCATAGACAGCTACGCACCGATACTGAAAAGATACATAGACGAATAAAGAACGTGTTAATGTGTTAACGTGTTAATGTGTTAACGTGTTAGTCCTTGGCGCATCAATGACTAACGAATTTACGAATTAACGAATTCAGAAAATGACTCCAAAGGAACTAGGATATTACATGCCCGCCGAATGGGCGGAACATAAGGCAACATGGCTCAGTTACCCGCATAACGAGGATTCGTGGCCGGGCAAGATAGAGACGATATTTCCTTCTTACCACTTGTTTGTTAAAGTGTTGGCGGAGGACGAGGAGGTGCATATCAACGTGGATGACCAGCGCATGGAAGACCATGTAGCAGAGGCGTTGGCTGAGATTGGCACAGACATGAAGAGGGTGTTCTTCCACCAATTCCCGACCAACGATGCGTGGTGTCGCGACCACGGCCCTGCCTTCTTGCTCAACCGCAAGGACGCTACGAAACGCGCTATGGTGAATTGGAACCACAACGCCTGGGGTGGCAAATACCCGTATGAGTTGGACACACAGATTCCGGTGCATATCTACAACTGTTTGAAGAAACAGGACGAGGCATTGGAACTGTTTGAGCCGGGCATTGTGATGGAAGGCGGCAGCATCGACGTGAACGGGGTAGGGGACTTGCTCACTACCACCTCGTGCTTGTTGAATCCTAACCGTAACCCCCACTTGAACCAAGGGCAGATAGAAGGCTATCTGCGAGACTATTACGGTGGGGAAAATATCATCTGTCTGGGCGACGGAATTATGGG
>CAZTVH010000064.1:0-10099 GCA_964616965.1 uncultured Bacteroidaceae bacterium
CATCTTTGTTCACAGTCAGGTCCTCCACGGCGCGGACAATCACCTCGCCTAGCTGGGCAGTGTCCACCAGATCGTTGAGGTGGATGACTTGGCGTGTGTTGAGGTCGATGTTCACATTTTGAGAAAAGTACATACCGTGGGCAGCACTGACGTTAAAGGTCTCTCCCCAAATATGGAAGGAGCCAATCTCGCGGTCCGCAGTATATTCGCTTTCCAGTTTGGCGTAGTTGTACATGAGGTCGGGCAAGCTGTCGACGACCTCTTTTTTTATGCAGTTGAAGTCGTCCTCATACATCCATGTGTTGTTGAGCCAGCGGTCGGCAGCCTGTTCGAAGGTGGTGGCAGTGCTGTCGCCAAAGCAGCGCAATAGCAGTTCATGCTCCGCCTCGGGTGTGAGCATCCCTTCGGCAGGCCAAGAGAGGGCGTAGCAGTTTTCGACCCCGATGGTGTTGCCGGCGGGAAAATATTCCTCTTCAAAAGTCAGCGTCATGTGGCGCGAGTCTTCGCGCATGGTGGTTACAAATTCCTTTTCTCCACGATGGCAGCCACTGACCATAAGCAGCACTAGACTAAAAACCAGTGTGATAGTAGTTCGTTTCATTGCGTTTTTATTAATTTGGTTGTTGCAGATAACGGAGGTGGAGGCTGTTTTATTGTCTGCATTCCCTTAAATAAAAAAATGTCTCCGTTACCGATTCTTACTGCATCTTGCAGATTCCTACCGCATTTTACCGATTCTTACTGATTCTGGTGTAGTTTTCGGTTCCAGGAACCGAAAACGAGGGGATATGGATACAATATGATGGGGAAGGGATAGGGAGGAAGGGGGTTGGGGAAAGAGAAAACAAATCAAGACGCGCCGAACAGTATTAAAATATGTTAAATGCAGATGTGAAAGGGTGTCCGTTTTGGCACTTTTGAGAGTTATATATGAGGGCGGTAAAAAGTGGGAAAGGAAAAGTCTGAAAGTTAAAGTCCATTAACAACTGCAACGGAATTGACTTTTGCTAGTCTTATATGCGAGCGGAACAAGGAAGACCGACAAAAAAATCATGGTTTGTAACAAAACCGTTATTATCCGCGACATAAGTAAGCAAACACAACAAAAGGCTAACAACAAACAAACACATAAATAGGAATGTACTCACAGAATAAAAAACACACACTACAACCTCGGACTAAACTCGAATTCGCACGTCTGTTTGTCGGCGAATGTTGCTCAGACCAAACTGCAAGACGCTGGTTGAGGTCGGAATTAAACGCAAATCCTGCCTTATTGGAACATCTTAGGGCAATAGGCTATAATACTAATACGAAACTGCTGACCATCAAGCAGCAACAAACCATTCTCGAATACTTTAAAGTCGATTTTGTGTTCAATAGTGTCCCTTAGTGTTTATTCGTTTTGCTGTATGAAATATTTGCTATACTTTTGCAGAAAATTAAAAAAGACGAAAAGGATGTAACAAAACCAATTTTTCAGACTACATATAAGCGTAGTGGAAACATAAAATTGCAACGATATGAAAACGGATTATTTGAAGAATAGAGTCGCAGTGGCCGTGCTATGGGTGGCCATGTTTCTCTGGTTGGGTGCGGCGGCGCAGTCGCCAAGTACTAATGTCGTTCTTATTGGCGACACGAACAACATGTTTCTAATGTCGGGCGATGTCACTTTGCCATGCGTGGACGGCTGGGCAAGCTATACGCAGCAGTTGGTGCAGGGCAACGAATTGAATGGCGAAGCCATGATTACGGGCATCGACTTCTATTGCGGCACATCAAGCAGCATTGGCCGCGCAGGCTGCACAATCTATCTCGCCAACACATATGTGCCCAATATGGGGAGTGGCATGGTGGGGTTCGGCCCCCTGTTTCAGCAGGTGGCGGTGGACACGCTGGTCTGCACCACGGGGTGGAACCACTATGAGTTCGACACGGCTTTCTACTACAACGGCCTCGGCAACCTGATTGTGGCGGTGGACTGCCCGTGGGGCTGGACGGGTGCCAATTTCTATGTTGCCCAGCGGGGCATGCTCGAGTCGAGGTTTGTGCGAACCAATCGGGCGAATATCACACCGAACACCACTACGACGAGTTCCCCATGCCGCAACATTATGCGGTTATATACACAGCCTGTCTCGTCGACTGTAGCCACCTGTCCGGCTCCCACCATGTGGGTGGACTCGTTGGGGACCGACGCAGTAAGGATGAAATGGAGCCCTGGCTTTCGCGACACGATGTGGACGGTGGAGTGCATCACTGACGGCGACACGGCATGGCACACAAGTGGCCTTGTGTGGGGCGACACGTCGTATACGATGACGGGTCTTACGCCTAACAGCGACTATACATTCAGCCTCACAGCCTTTTGCACAGACACGTTCACCACGGTGCGGAAGCATGTGCTGACCAACTGCACTCCGACGGCGTTGCCCTACGCGGAGAATCTTGAAAGCGCGTGGGGAGTGCCTAGTTGCTGGTATGCCTCGGCGGGGGCAGCAGGGGACAGGCCAGCGGTCTCTTCGAGATACGCTCATACGGGGTCACGCGCTGTGCATCTGAATGGCGGTGCTGTGGTACTGCCCGCCTTCGATGCGGCACCCGACAGCCTAGAGCTGTACTTCTGGGCTAAGAGCGGTGGCGGCTCCGTCCGCACCCTCTATGTGGGCTTGGTGACCGACCCGCTAGACTTGACAACCTTCGTGCCGCTGGACACCGTGGTGGTGCCGAACTATACGAATTGGGTTCCTGCGGCGGTGCGGACTGACCGCTACACCCGTTCGGCGGGACGGCTGGCAATCGTCACCGCCGACCCCATAAACCATTTGATGTATATTGACGACATCGAAGTGAGCCACATTGTGCCTTGCGAGGCACTGGCACCGGCCACCCTAGATTGGAAGACCGACACGGCGGCCCTAGTGCGCTGGACCGACACAGCGGGGGCGGTATACTATGATGTGGCTTACGGCCCGGCTGGTTTTGTGCCAGACTCGACCACCATTGTCACCGATGTGCGCACCGACAGCCTGCTGCTGACGGGGTTGCTGCCCTACACCCAGTACGACGTGTATGTGCGGCCAGAGTGCGGCAGCTACACTACGCATTGGTCGCCCGTAATGATGTTCCGCACCCTTTGCAGCCTGCTGGACACGCTGCCCTATACTGAGAATTTCGACAGCTACTCCGTCGCCACCAGCCCCACCGCCATTCCCTGCTGGCAAGGCAGGGTGGGGCCGAACACCTGTGTTGTCAATCTGGTGGGCGATGCCCATTCGGGCACCCGCGTGATGCGTTGGGAATGGAGCATCTATGAGACGGTGGTCGACCAGAAGATTGTCGTGCCCGCCATCAATACGGCTGTGCTGCCTATGAATAGATTGCAGCTATCGTTCTGGGCCAAGAATATAGAGAACTTATACGACCGCTACGACCCCGCCCGCGTGGTGGTGGGTGTGATGGACGACCCTGCGGTGGACAGCACGTTGCAGGTGATTGACACGCTGAATATTGTAGGCAACGAATGGACTCGCTACGATGTGCCGCTCACAGCCTATCGTGGCACGGGCAAGTACATTGCCATGCTGAGTTGTCCGGGCACGGGCAGTCACAACAGTTGGTATGCCTATGTCGACGATGTGTTGATTGATTTGGCTCCGCCTTGTGCCAACGTGACGGGGGTGGCCGTGACGGGCTTGACCTCCACTTCGGTCACGGTGGCGTGGGATGCCGCTGACAGCGGCACACGGTGGCAAGCGTTTATCGACAGCACGGCGACGGCAACACCAGTGGCGGACACTGCGGTGCTGACCTTGCCAACCAGTACGTTCAGTGGTCTGGTGGCGGAAATGCCCTACTATGTGTGGGTACGCGCCATTTGTCCCAAGGGCGACACTTCGGGCTGGGAAGGCCCCCTGCAGGTGGTGCCTGGCGTGTGGAACATGCGAGCCAACAAGAACGACACACTCACCATGTGCGGCGTGAGCCTCTACGACAACGGTGGCGCGACGGATGTCTTTTCCACTCAGACCTCACAGCTGGTCATCCTGCCCGATATGCCAGGACACCTGGTCAGTATCAGCGGACTCTGCGATATCGGTGGCAGTTCCACCTTCACCATCTACGACGGAGTCGGCACATCGGGGCCTGTGCTTTGGACCAAGACTATCAACAATAGTTATGCGGTCAACTTCGGTCCAGTCATTTCTGAGACGGGTGCCTTGACACTCTATTTTCATGGCTGGACCCCCTTCAACTCCTACTATAATGGATTTGAACTGCAGGTGAGTTGTGTGCCTGACACCTGCATCATCCACCAGCTGCAACTCGACCCCGCAGTGCCAGCTAGCAACTCTACTATTGCCCTCACCTGGCAGTGCAACGGGGCCTCGCACTATGAAGTGGAGTACGGTCCTGTGGGCTTTGCCCCTGGCAGCGGCACATTGGACAGCACCACGACGAACCACTACACCATCACTGGCCTCACCAGCCTTGCCCGCCGTGAGGTACGCGTGCGCAGCATCTGCGGCATCGACGACACGGGGGCCTGGGTCAGCGGCATATTCAACACACAGCCCTGCAGCAATGCTGTCTATCGCGAAAACTTCGACCCCACCCTCTTCACCGACACCCATCCCGGAGTCCCCATCGGCTTCAACGGCGCGGAATACAGCCTGGCGCAGACCCTCGTCGACTCCGCCTTCCTTGCCGGTCTTGAGGGCGGCATCACAGCGTTGGCATTCCATCCTATAGACAATGTTGTGGGAGACCATCATTCCCGTGTTACCGTCTATCTGGCCAATGTGCCTGATACCGCCTTTGCGGGCGGCCCCATCGTGCCCGATGCCGGACACCGTTTCGTAAAAGTAATCGATTCGGCCAACATCAACCACCTTGGCACCACCGAATGGCAACCCATCCCCTTCGACCACCCCTTTATGTGGGACGGCCACCAAAACCTCTTGGTCACTGTGCTCGATGAGGACGGCGGTGCCGGGATGCGGAGCGAATATGCAAGCCACTACCGCTACGCCGACCTCCAGAACAGAGTCAGCCGTAGCTATGTCATCTATGGCGATCAGCCTATCCATATCGACAGCCTCGCCCACACCACCAACTACATGTCCTATGGCGACTGGAGCACTGGCGACCTGCGCCTCTACACCAACACCTGCGACCTGCCGCTGTGTGCGATGCCTGTGGTGGACAGCGTCAGGGGCGACTATGAGAGCATCACCGTCTTCTGGAGCGGCGAAGGCAGCGACTGCCAGCTGTCCATCACACCCCTCCACACTGCATGTGTCTCGGTAAGTGGCGACAGCTATACCTTCACGGGCTTGCAACCTGACACCACCTATCGGGTATCTCTGCGGCAGAACTGCACCGCCGACAGCCTTGGCTTCAGCAGCTGGGTGGCCGTAAACTATCACACTGCCCCATACAACTGCGCAGCCCCCGACACACTGTATGTGTTTGACATTACCCATAATTCTGCCACTTTCGACTGGCCTTTGGCAGGCAACGACAGCGTATGGCAGCTAGACATATATGGCGAAGAACATAATGTCTATACTGTCACTGAGCGTCCCTACACAGTGGAAGGCCTCAATCCCGACACTCGGTACTCGGCTACTGTCCGTGGCTATTGTGGCAGCGCGAACCAGATAGCGGGGAATTGGAGCGGTGCAAACACCTTTCACACAAAAGCCTGCCCTGCCGTGAGGGGCATGGACACCGTGAGTGTCACCGCCACCTCGGTGTCGCTAGCGTGGGAGGCAAACTCGATGGCACAGGACTATCTGCTGCAATATGGCCCTGCGGGCTTTGAGCCGACCGAGGGTGCCGACAGTATGGTGACGGGCAACGGCTGTGTGATTGTGGGGTTGCGTCCCGCTACGGCTTACGACTTCTATGTGCGGACACGCTGTGCCGAGGATTGGCTTTCGTCGGATTATAAGAGTGTACGCAACGTCGTTACGCGAGGGGATGTAGGCATTAGAGCAGTGGAACCGCCATTCCAGTTCACGCTGACACCCAACCCCGCCAAGGGGGTGGCAACAATAATGATTGAGGGGCTGCCTTCAGAGCTGACGGGTGTGCTTCATGTCGTAGTGGCAGACCTGACCGGGCGAGATGTTTTGCACCGCGACTATGAATGTGACGGACAGTGCCAGTTGAGCCTAGATATCGCAACCCTACCTGCAGGGGCTTACTTTGTCCGGCTGAAGGGCGAACAGGGTACAGCGGTAAGAAAGCTGATTGTAAAGTGAATGACGAGAAGTTGTCTGCATACAATGAACACACAGACCCCACCCCTGCGTGGCGGTGCGTGTCGCCATAGAGGAATTATTGCATAACAAATCTATCTCAAAGTTAATCGTATGAGAGTCGGAGGTTCTGCGTTCTGCGGAACCTCTGTCTTATTATTCACTATCTTTAGGTGTGTCGGAAGGGTTTTGGATGTCGGGCTGGGTTGTAGGCGTGCCGCCGAAGGCACCGAGACTCTTCATCAAGAAGAAGTAGTAGGCGATGAATAGGGCAGCCATCATCATGTCGCCAAAGCCGACATAGGAACGGTCGAGGAAAAGTAGGGGCATCAGCATGAGCAACAGTTTGGCGAGAGTGTAGCAATGGAACCCGTTTTTGTGTAGCCGCCACATGAGTAGGAGTCCTCCGAAAGAGACGGCATCGAGGAGTCCGCAAATGAGGTAGTACCATTGCGGAACGGCAAAGAGTTTCTCGCAAAAGATGGCGTAAGCAGAGAAATTATCGTTTTTTTCGGCCATTGACTGATAGGCCTCCAGCATGGTCTGCCGCGTTTCGGGGCCGGTGAGTCCCAGCATGAAGTGGCAGAGCGTCCACATACCTGTGTAGACGAAGCTGATGATTAGCAGTATGTGCAGGGTCCTGATACCCCGCTGTCTGGTGTTTTCGTCAAGGGTCATAGTACGGTGGACATTTGTTGTTGGAGTTTTTGAGCCTCTTCGGCAGCACGCTCGGCGAAGTCCTCGCCGTTGGAAGCATAGATGATGCCACGCGAGGAGTTGACCAACAGGCCACAATCACTAGTAAGACCGTATTTGCAGACTTCTTCAAGGCTGCCGCCCTGTGCGCCTACACCAGGGACCAGCAGGAAGCTGTTGGGCACGATGGCGCGTACCTGCGTGAGCATGTCGGCCTTGGTGGCCCCCACCACATACATCATATTGTCGGGAGTACCCCATTGTTGCGAGGTTTCGAGTACCTGCTCGAAGAGTTTCTTATTCTCGCCGACAGGCAGGAACTGGAAGTCGAAGGCGCCCTTGTTGGAGGTGAGGGCAAGGAGGATGACCCATTTGCCGTCGTAGACGGTGAAGGGCTGCACCGAGTCGGCCCCCATATAGGGTGCGATGGTGAGGGCATCGAAGTTGAAGTCGCCCTGTGGGTCGAGGAATGCCTTGGCATATTGTTGCGAGGTGTTGCCGATGTCGCCTCGCTTGGCATCGGCAATGGTGAAGGCGGGTTTGCCCAAGCCGTGGAGGTAGTCCATAGTCTTTTTGAGTTGCACAAGCCCCTCGATGCCCATTGCTTCGTAGAAGGCAAGGTTGGGCTTGTAGGCTACGGCATAGTCTATGGTGGCATCGATGATGGCCTTGTTGAAGAGGAACACACCGTCCTCTGCGTCGCGTAGGTGTGCGGGCATTTTGTTTTTGTCAACGTCGAGTCCCACGCAGAGGAACGAGCGACGGGTATGGATAAGGTTGATGAGTTCTTGGCGAGTCATATTGTTTGAGCTTTTTAAGTCCGACCGGTACGACTAATCTGACCAGTCTGACAATTGGTTAACTATTCATTGTTACTTTATGGAATTTTTCGGTGAGTTGTTGCGAGGTGATGTTGCCCAGATGGTCGTCGGACACCAGCTTGCCATGATTGATAATGATGGCTCGTGAGCACATCGCCTCCACTTCCTGCATGATGTGGGTGGAGAGGAGCACCACCTTGTCTTTGCCGGCATTCTTGATGACGGAGCGTATTTCCTCCAGCTGGTTGGGGTCGAGGCCGGTGGTGGGCTCGTCGAGGATGAGCACCTTGGGCTCGTGGATAAGGGCCTGTGCAAGCCCCACGCGTTGGCGATAACCTTTGGAGAGCTGGGCGATACGCTTGTTGCTTTCGGGCGTGAGGCCGACCAGTTCAATCATTTCTTCCACACGCTCCCTGCAGTGCTTGATGCCGTAGATGCCAGCTGAGAATTCGAGGAACTCGCGCACATACATTTCAAGATATAGCGGGTTGTGTTCGGGCAGGTAGCCTATCTGCCTACGCACGGCAATGGGGTCGTCATAGATGCTGTGTCCGCAGATAGTGGCTTCGCCCTCGGTGGGGGGGATGTAGCAGGTGAGAATCTTCATAAGGGTGGATTTGCCTGCACCGTTGGGGCCGAGCAACCCGACCACCTCGCCCTCGTGGACGCTGAAGCTGACATCGTCCACGGCTCGTTGGCCATCATAGATTTTGGTGATATTCTTGACTTCAATCATTATTTGTTGTTGAGATGTTGTTGCGTTGATATGTTATCACGTTATTACGTTATCACGATAATAAAACAAAAGCCTATTTCCCATTTAGCTCTTTAGCCTGCTGCATGGTGATGCGCTTGTCGCCTCGGAAGGCTACCACGAAAGCGTCGGCAAAGCCTTTTGCGCGGATGGCTTTCTGGTGTTCGGCGGCCTCGCGGGCCGAGGAGAACCGTCCGGTGGTGTAGCAGATGATGTTCTTCTGACGGTAGGTCTCGTAGTCGGTGATGCCTTTCAACTCGCGGGCGTTGGTCTTGAGCATCTGGGTGCTGGTCATAAACTGCACTTTGTACACCACCTCCGTGCTACCCGTTTCCGCTATTGGCCTTGGCTCCTCCTGCTGGGCAGGTGCTACAATGTCCGCCTGCTCTTGGATGGGGGCTGCCTGTTGTTGCAATGCCTCTTTAGGCTCGTCCATCGGCAGTGGCGGCTCCACGTTGGTCTGTGCCGTCGAGGGTATCATGGTGGAGGGGATGGAGGGCTCGGTCTTTTGCTTGGCAGGTTCGGGTGTGGTCTGGTTGGTGGCGACGGATTCCTGTTTCTCAGGCTGTACTGGTGGGTTCACCTCAGGCTTCTTAGTGTCCTTGTATCCTTTCAGCTCAATCTTGAGGTCGGTGGGAGCTTTGCAGCCTTCGGTTTGGCTTTTGTATGCTACGAAGGCCTTGAAGATACTCACCACTATGGTTGCCTGTCCTTCGTCGGACATGATGTATTGCTCCTCTTCGGGGTTGCTGATAAAGCCCACCTCGGTGAGCACGGCGGGCATGGCGGTCTTATACAGCACAAATATCTCGGCCTGCTTCACACCCCGGTTGATGGTCTTGATGTTGCTCTTATATTGCTCTTGGATTAGGCCGGCGAAGTCGAGGCTCTTGTCGATGTATGCGTTTTGGTACATGGCAAACATCACATAGCTCTCAGGCGAGTTGGGGTCGAAGCCTTGATAGTCGCTGTTGTCCTTATAGTCTTTTTCCAACAGTATGTCGGCGTTCTCTTTCTTAGCCACCTCCATGTTCGCCTTGCTCTGCGACAATCCCATCACATAGGTCTCCACGCCGGTGGGTGTGCTGTTGGTCCACGAGTTGCAGTGGATGGAGAGAAACAGGTCGGCCTTGGCCCGGTTTGCTATGCGTGCACGCTCGGCCAGCGTGATGTCCACGTCGGTGGTACGGGTGTAGATAATTCGCACGTCGGGATAGTTGTCCTCGATAAGCTTCCCCAACTTCAGTGCCAACGACAGCGTGATGTTTTTTTCCTTGCATTTTTTCCCTATGGCACCGGGTTTGTCACCCCCGTGACCCGCGTCAATGACGACAGTTTTGACCTGTCCCGCCGCTTTTTTTTGCGAAAAAGCTGTCCCATTTATGCAAACCAGCACAATAAATATGGCAAGTAAGCGTTTCATTTTCAATTGTGTTTTTTTAGTTTTCAATATTGCGGAAAAAGTTGGTATCTTTGCAGTTTCAAACTGCAAAGATACGAGTAAAATCGGAAAGTGAGAAATATTATGTGGAAACTTTTGAACATCTGTTTGTTAGTCT
>CAZTVH010000065.1:0-10047 GCA_964616965.1 uncultured Bacteroidaceae bacterium
CGCGACATTGAGAAAAGTAAGCAAAAATCAGTCATATGTTACATAAGAGCCAAAAACTTATCTCCTGCCGTAATAACAAAAGTCTATTCTTTCACAATAAAACTAATAAAAATGCGTTTATTTGATGTCATTAAAAAATAATATAACGACATACCAATGTAGATAAATGATGAATAAACAACAATTGATAAGATGTACAAACGCATATTAAACCTTAATAATGAATATAATGACAGTGTCTTTCTATGGGGAGCCCGTCAAGTAGGAAAAACAACATTATTATCTGAAATATATCCAGAATGCAGACGATACGACCTACTAATGGCGAAGGATTTCAACAGGCTGTTACGAAGACCCGAACTGCTATCTGAAGAACTTGATAACTTGGGCCCAGAGGACACCGTGATTATCGATGAGATACAAAAAATACCCCAACTACTTGATGAGGTTCATTCTCTCATACAACGTCGTGGCATTAGATTTATATTGAGTGGTTCTAGTCCTCGAAAACTTAAACGGCAAGGGGCAAACCTTCTTGGCGGGAGAGCCCTGCGCGAAATCCTGTATCCACTTGTCAGTGCTGAAATCCCCGATTTCGACATTGTGCGTGCTGTCAACAATGGGATGGTTCCACGACATTACATGGTAGCAAACCCATGGGAACGATTCCGCGCATACATTAATGTATATTTAAACGAAGAAATCAGAGAAGAAGCCATCTCACGCAATTTACACACATTCTCCCGATTCATGGAGGTCGCAGCCCAATGCGATGGAGAAATACTAGTATACAAGAACGTGGCACAGGATTGTGGAATTGACTACCGTACTGTAAAGTCTTATTTTGAAATCCTACAAGACACGTTAATTGGATACCTTGTTTCTGGATTTACTGCCACTAAGAAGCGTACCGCCTTACAATCCCCAAAGTTCTACTTCTACGATGTAGGAATAGTCAACTTCCTTCTTGGCCGACGCAATATGAAGCCCGGAAGCGAACTATTCGGACATTCATTTGAACATTTCATCATTCAAGAACTAATTGCATGGCTTGGCTACCACCATAGCAACGAACAGCTCTCCTATTGGCGAACGGCATCCGGATACGAAGTAGATGCCATCATAGGCGATGGACGGGTAGCAATAGAAATCAAATCCTCCGAGGAAGTAAAAACACGACATCTACATGGACTCAAAGCTTTCAAGGAGGAGTATCCTGATTGTAGACTTATCGTGGTTTCGTTCGACAGATACCGACGAAACATGAATGGAGTGGAAGTGATTCCTGTCTACGAATTCCTGTCCGACCTTTGGTCTGATAAAATCTTGTGAGGAAACACCTGTGAACAAAGAGCCCCTGCCTCAACGGCATGGTTTTCTTTTTTCGTTTGTTGGGGGGGGCGCAGCCGCCCGCTTCAAAGTTTTTAATTATCGCCGAATTCAAGTAATACATTCACAATATTTAAAGACACATTTACTTGATGATTATAGAGCAATTGAGACTCCATTGCTATTAATAGTAATTCGTTCCATAGCCCTACCAGCCTTCTTCAGATTAGAAATTGCACGACATTCACAAATAAACGCTACTATTTCAGCACCTATCGTAATAATGGAGCCCATCAAAACTATTCCTTCGTCGCCAGATGCAGTACCACTACCTTGAATTAATCCACCCACAAGACCTCATACAACAGATATGCCAATGCCTAGAGCGAATTGATCCCCACATCTTTGCAAATAATACGAAGGTCTGTTTTCTTGCAGAACAGGAGTAGATGTAACAATAGTCCCTACCGATGAAATGTCAATTTTGGAGATTTGATTCTGAGCTAAAGAGTGCAAATCTTCACTCCAAGAATATTTGAACCATACTGAATCAGGTGATTGCACTAAGACTCTGCATTGAAACTGTACACCATCTTTCATATAGACAATGTCATTGTAACTAAGTTGCTATGCATTCGTACTCCATGCTACTAATATCATGGTTGAAATTAAGAAAAAACGCCTCATAGTATTTAAATTATTATTGTTGCCTACTCTATAAACAGTTTTCGGCTTCCCTGCCTGAGCTGGAAAGCCGATATTCTCTAAATAAGGGGCATAAAGAAAGGCGTTTCCTTTCGTTTAAACTGCTTATTTTTACGCTGGACGTCCGGAATTGCCCTGAAAGTAAATAAGTGTACGAAAATCCACGCCCCTAGGCGTGAACTATCCGCATTCTCATTCTCACTTTCACTAAGTTTTCCGGACTTTGAGCGTAAGAAAACAGAAGCTTCAAGCTCAGTTATTTATGTCAATATTCTATATTTCTACCTTGTCAATAGTTTTGTTACTAAATCAATATTTCGTGCCATCAATCTCTATCATTTGCCATTAGAGGTTCGCGTAGGCGGGCGAGAAGGTGTCGCCGGCCTTCACGTCGCCGGTGGACAGGCCCTTCTTCAGCCAACGTGCGCGCTGGGCAGAAGTGCCATGATTGAACGAGTCGGGTATGGCGTAACCGCGTGCACGCTTCTGCAGGTAGTCGTCGCCAATCTTCGAGGCCACGTTCAGACCCTCCTCAATGTCGCCTTCTTCGAGCGAGCCGAACATCTTGTTGTCGTTATACGCCCACACGCCGGCATAGAAGTCGGCCTGCAGCTCCAGCCTCACACTGATTTGGTTGGCCTCCTTCTCGCTCACGCGGTTCATCAGCTGGTGCGCCTCGGTCAGCGTGCCCAGCAGGTATTGCACATGGTGACCCACCTCGTGGGCGATGACGTAGGCGTAGGCAAAGTCGCCGTCAGCCCCCAGTTGCTGGCGCATGCTTGAGAAGAACTCCAAGTCGAGATACACGCACTGGTCTGCCGAGCAGTAGAACGGACCCGACGACGATTGGGCACCGCCGCAGCCGCTCTGCACGGCATCCTTAAAGAGCACCAGCTTGGGCGGCTTGTAGGTGCGCCCCATTTTCTTAAACTCGGCAGTCCACACATCCTCGGTGCCTGCCAAAATCTGGCGGGCAAACTTTGCCAGCTCCTCTTCCTCGGCCGTTGGCACATAGTTGGTCTGCTCCGTAGTGGTGGTAGCATCCGACGGCAGCACCTGCTGCAGTATACTTGGGTCTACACCCATCAGTGTCAGCAGTCCTGCTAACAGCAGTCCGCCAATTCCCAATCCCGCCTTCGTGGAGGTCTTCATACCTCTGCGGTCGTCCACATTGTGGCTTTCGCGCCTTCCATCTAATTTCATATTGTATTTCTATTTTATGTGAATATTCTTGTATATCAAATCATAAAAAAACAAACATACCTTTCGCACTATCTCGCCAAAGTAACTGCAAATATACATTTTTTTTTGTAATCAAACGAAAACTGACCAAAAATACATTTTTTCCTCCCACCCCCCGCCACTATTCCCCGACACATCTTGAGCCCCTGCCACACCAACATCCAACAGCCAGCCACCACCCCTTGCACCCCAGCTGCCTCCCGCATGTATTCTTCACTTATTCTATATTTATTCTACCGTTATACCATAGTATATAGTATAAATATAGAATAAGTATAGAATAAATAGCGGAGAATGGAGGGAGGCAGTGCGGCGCACGATCGGCCTGATTGATGGGTGGCGAAAAGATTTTTGCGATTTTTGTTGTGGCGCAAAATATTTTTAAATAAAGAACGTTATAAAAAGATTAAAAAGCGAAAGCCAAAAAGTGAAAAAGGGACTGCTCATAGTGAAACGCGTAGTGGTGGGGCTCTTGCTGGGGCTCTATGTGCTGGTGGCGTTGCTCAACGGCTCGGTGACGCAGTCGTACCTGGGTGCTGCCGTGGGGAGCTATTTCTCGAAGGAGTGGGGCGGCAAGGTGCGCATCGGAGCCTTGCACTTCTCGCCGTTCAGCCACATCGTGTTGGACAAGATTGAGCTCATCTCCCCCACCAACGACACCATCTACTACGGCGACCGCATCGCCTGCCGCTTCAAGAAGTTTCCCTTCCACAGCGACGGGCTGAACTTCGACCGGGTGTTTCTGCGCAACGGACGCTACCACTTTGAGTCGCTGCGCCGGGCAGACGGAAGGATGGGAACCAACCTAGACTTTATCATCGACTATTACGCCACCGACACACCGCCGCAGTACACGGGTGCCCACTTTATAGTGGAGGTGGGCGAGCTGCGGATGCGCAACATCGACTATATCCAAGACCTGCCCGAACCGGCCGGCATGCCGCACTACGACCACGGGGTGGACATATCGCACATGCGCTACCTTGGCACCACGGGCCACATACGCCATGTGAGGGTGGATGCCGACAGCGTGACCTGCCGCGTGGTGTCGCTCTCGACCACTGAGGCTTCGGGGATGCGGGTGGAGGACCTGTCGATGGACGTGGAGGTGTCGCCACGCACCATACATGTTACCAACATGGACCTCCAGACTGCCGACAGCCGTGTGTTTATGGACGTGGAGATGCTCTACCACGGCTGGGAGGAGATGGACGACTACCTGAACACGGTGCAGCACGACGTGGTGCTGAAGCCGGGGACGGAGGTGAACCTGTGCGATGCCGCCTACTGGGCGCCCATGCTGTGGGGGCTCAATGCCAAGATAGCCGTGCAGGGCCATTTCTACGGCCCCATCAGCGACCTCCACGCGCAGAACGTGGTGGCCTCGTTTGGCGACAAGAGCAACCTGCTGCTCGACGCCACCATCAGCGGGCTGCCCCAGATTGAGAGCACCACCATCGATGCCGTGCTGCACCGACTGCGCACCACCTATGCCGACCTTGCCACCGTGCGACTGCCCGAAAGCGTGAAGTTCGCCTTGCCTGCCGCCGCGAAACAGATGCACGAGGTGACGATGGAGGGCTCGCTTCGCGGCGGCCTGCACGACTGCGAGACGTTCTTCAACATCAACTCGCACATCGGCGACCTCGAAGGGTATGCCCACATCATGTACGACACGGCGAGCCGCAACTACACCTACCTTGGCGACCTCGACTCGCGGGTGCTGGGCATACGCTCGCTGCTGCCCAACGAGTGGGTGTCGCGGACGGGGTTCCACCTCTCGTTCCAAGGCACTGGGTTTGACCCCCAAGAGATGGGGGCCTCGCTAGAGGGGCGGCTGTACAACACCCAGTTTCGCGGGCACAACTTGAACCGCACCACCCTGTCGGCCGAATTGTCGGGGCAGGTGCTGAGTGCCGACATAGCCCTGCGCGACAGCCTTATAGACATAGACATGACCGCCACGGCCAATATGGCGGAGAAAAAATACAGCGCCGACCTGGTTCTCACCGATGCCCACCTCACACGGCTGGGCCTGCTAGAGGGCGACAGCGACATCATAGTGTCAACACACCTGGTGGCCGACCTGCAGGGCGACAGCATCGAGAATATGACGGGCAGCGTGTCGCTCCTCGACACCCGCGGCACCATCGGCGACCGCACACTCGACCTGTCGAGGCTGGAGATGAATGCCAGCCAACGAAACCTCTTCAAACGGCTGACGTTGGAGAGCGACTGGCTAGTGGCCTCGATGCAGGGCTATTTCCGCTACCGCGACCTGCCTCTGGTGGTGCGCGACTTCTGCGACCAATATGTGCCAGTCTATTTCAACCCTTTTAAGGAGGCGGCAGACTCGAACTATTGGACACCCCTGATGGAGGACAACTTTAACCTCAACATCACATGGAACGACAAGGAAGGCACATTCCAGCGGTTCATGCCCGAAGTGTCAATAGACTCAGGCACCAACCTACACATCAACTACGCCTATGGCGAAGGGCTGAAACTGGTGTTCCATTCGGAGATGTTGGCATTCAACAATGTGGCACTGCACGACATCGGCTTCGACAGCCGCCGTTTGGGAGAGAACTACCAGTTCGACCTCAAGACCTCGAATATCGCAACGGGGGACAACCCACTGCTGGAGAACATGCAGCTGTCCGCCACAATGGGTAGCAACATCTCCACATTGGAACTGCGATGGGACGACGACGCACGCACCTCCTACAACGAGGGCGACATAGGGCTATTCCTCAACAGCTCGGAGAGCGACAACAAAATAATGGTCACCCGCCCATCATGCTATATCAAAGGCGAGCGGTGGAACCTAGTATGCCCCAAAGGCATCCTCGCCAACCGCGACCGCCTTCTGGTGGAAGAGCTGAAGGTGTACGGGCTGGGACAGTCGATGGCCGTCACCGCCCATGTGACAGGGCTGGGCAAGAACAGCAGCACCCCCACGGGGCAGGAGGAGGACTATGTGAGGGCCACCTTCGAAGATTTCTCGCTCGGACAACTGTTTTCCGCCCTAATTCAAAACAGCACACTGACGGTGGACGGCACCATTGACGGAATGCTAGAGATGCGGGGGGTAACCCAACGACCGTACATAGATGCCAACTTGGCGGTGGACAACTGTGTCATCAACGGGCAGCCCGCCGGACGGCTGGACATCAGGTCGAACTACAAAACCGACGAAGGAAGGCTGTATCTCGACCTGCAGTCGGACTATGCAGCCAACGACACCCATCACCACCCACTGACACTCAACGGGTCGGCCTCGATGCAAGAGAAGGGTGGGGACATCGATTTCGACCTCAGCCTCGACCGCATCAGCCTACGAACACTAGGCCCCCTGCTCGACCAAGTGGCATCAAACATGGACGGCCTGGTCAGCGGTAGGCTGAGAGTGGAAGGTTCCATCAACGACCCACAAATCAATGGCGACATGGCTATTGCCGACGGAAGGCTCAAGCTTGTCCCCACGGGGGTCACCTACCGATTCGACGACACACTTGCCATCAGAAACAGCACGCTGATGCTCGACAACTTCACCATCGAAGACCTGAAGGAGAACCGTGCCCAAGTCAACGGCACGCTGGGATATGTATCGAACAACCTGATGCTCGACCTGTCGCTGCATACCGACGGCATCACCCTGCTAGACAAGGTGACGGACGGCGACAACTACTATGGCGAACTGTTTGGCTCGGTGCATGGCACGGTGAGAGGCACGGTCGACAAACTCAACATCGTTGCCAACGCCACCGCACTAGAAGGCAGCGAGATATATGTGCCCATCAGCAACAAAAAGGTAATCAACGAGAACGAGTTTGTCGTATTCATCAATCCCAACCAGCGACACCTGCCACAGGCGGTGCGCCCTGCCGCCGCCACCCAATCCGGCAAATCGGACATGAACCTGCAGCTCAACGTCGCCATCACCCCCGGCATGAAGTTGCACCTGCCTATGGATTTCCAACAGCTGGGGGCCAATGTCACCGCCGAGGGACACGGCGACCTCAAAGTGTCGATGCAGGGCAACCAAGAGCCAACGGTGCTGGGCGACTACCAGTTCACGTCGGGATTCTTCTCGCTGTCGCTGATGCAGATTATTGGCAAGACCTTTGTCATAGAGCAGGGCAGCACGCTTAATTTCCCAGGCAATATCAAGGATGCCCGTTTCGATATCAACGCTGTCTACAACCTGCGTGCCAACCTTGCCACACTGATGGGCAGCAACATCAGCGACAACTATGTGACCGTACAGGATGTCATCACCCTGTCTGGCACTATGCAAGAGCCTGTCATCAAGTTCGACATCCGCCTGCCTAACAGCGAGCAGAGTGTCACAGACCAGGTGTTCTCGTACATCGACAAGAAGAACGAGATGGAATTGCTCAACCAGTCCATATCACTGTTGCTGTTTGGCACGTTTGCCTCCACTAAAACAGCCAATAACGAAACAAACGAAGGCATCAACGGCATCGGGCTGCTAACCTCGTCGGTGGGCACGCTGGTGAGCAACATGGTCAAATTCGTCGATGTCGACTTCAATTACCAGGCCGCCACCGCCAACACCGCCAGTCAATGGGACGTGGGCATCAGCAAGCGGTGGAACAAGTTCTATTTCGAGTCCACCTTCGGCTATGGCACCAACAGCGATTTGAACACTGCCGTGTCGAATGTGCTAGTAGGCGATGTGGAAATGGGCTACCGTTTCACGCCCTTCTTCAACTTCTATGGTTTCAACCGCACCAACACCAGCTATTTCACCCGCAACGAGCTGCCCTTCAAGCAGGGCATCGGCATCAAATTGAGCAAAGACTTCGATTCGTTCTACGACCTATTTCCCTGGCTCAAACCCAAGCAGCCTGCCATCAAACCCGACCAGTCTGACCCCAAACCCATAGATCCATGACCCTATCAGAACCATACTACTCCATAAAGTCGAACCTCATATTCTGCCTTGCAGTACCCCTGTTTATGATGTTCTTTGTGGTGCTATACAATCCCTCTTTCGGCATCAACGAGCAGACAGGCTGGCTGACCGACTGGAGCTACCACGCCAACCTGTGCCTGCCCATTGTCTGTGCCATCGTACTGGGCGTGCTGCTTGCCAGCCGCAGCATACTCTGCTTTGCCTTAGTGAGGCACACGCTCACAAAACGAGAATTCTTGGTATGGCAGGCTGTGGAATTTCTAGTGGGGTGCCTTTTCTGCGACTTGTTCCTTGCGCTATACCTGCACACCAACTACTTCACGACACTCACCCGCATCATCATTGTAGGCATCGAATTGGTCATTATGCCCTATGCCTTCTACTGGATGGTCATGGAACTCATAGACCATACCCTGCGCCTACGCGAGGCCAACACTATCATCGCCGAATTGCGCAAAGGCTATGAACGCAACGAGGCCGGGGCCATCCGTTTCGCCGACGAGAAAGGCAACGTGAAACTGGTGGTGGGGGCCGAGCGGGTTATCTCTATCGAGTCGGCCGGCAACTACGTCACCATCCTCTACGACAACGACGGCAAACTGGTGCGCTACAGCCTGCGCAACACACTCAAAAGCATCGAAGAGATATGCAAGGCCAACGGATTGGTGCGCTGCCATCGTTCATTCTTTGTCAACCTCAACAAGATAAAAATCATACGGCGCACTGCCGAGGGCATCTACGCCGAGATAGACCACTCAGGAGTAGAAGACATTCCCGTCTCCAAGACCTACGCACCCGAACTGTTGAGACTCTTTTCAGAATAACCAACCAGCTAACATTCGAGAACATTGAAACATTTAAGCATTCAAACACTGCTCACTCTCCTTATCCTTGGTGTCACCCCGCTCCATGCCCAGCGACACTACCAAGAGGACTCTATCACCTTTGTCAATGCCGTGTGGCAGACAGACACCCTCGACGGCTTCCTCTACCACCACTGCCATTTCCAACAACGCCAACTGTTCAACTCCAACCAATATTTCTGTGTCATAGAGATACCCAAAGGCTCCAAGACAAGCCTACGTTTTGTTGCCGACACCGTGCTCACCACCGTGTCGAACTTCGCCTTACGCAATAATGCCCTAGCCGGCATCAACGGTTCCTACTTCAACATGTCCACCGGCGAGCCCGTCTGCTACCTACGCATAGGTGGCAAGGAGTTGGGCACGAACGAACCGTCACGCAACGACAGCGTCAACCGCAAATACTACCAGAATGCCGCCATACGGCTGCTGCCCAGCGGACGGCCCCGCTTCAACATACCCGACAGCAGCCGTCTCAGCGAAAAGAAGATGACAGACAACGACGTGATGACAGCAGGCCCGATGCTCATCTGCCGTGGCACCGATGTGCCACAACGCCTCGACCGCCGCTTTGTCTATGCCCGCCATAACCGCACTGCCATCGGCCTGAAAGCCGACGGCACCATCATCCTGCTTGTCGCCGACGGGCGCAGTAGGAACAATGCCGACGGGCTCTCACTGCCCGAACTCACGCGGGTGATGCGGTGGCTGGGTTGCTGCGATGCCGCCAACCTCGACGGTGGCGGCTCGTCCACCATGTATATCCGCAATGGTAGTACCAACGGCATTGTCAACCACCCTTCCGACAATGGCCGCTTCGACCCCCTGGGGCAGCGCCGCGTGGCCAACGCGATACTGCTGGTGACCTCGCAACCCAAGGGCAGCAACGCCACACCCAAACCGACACAACCAAACAAAGACGCTGCCACGGAACCAGACAGCACCTCAACAACACAACAATAAAAA
>CAZTVH010000066.1:0-9880 GCA_964616965.1 uncultured Bacteroidaceae bacterium
GGGTGATGGAGGTGTTCTCGCTCTTGCGGGCTATTTTGTCGATTTCGTCGATGAATACGATGCCCCGTTCAGCGGCGGCAACGTCGTAGTTGGCAGCCTGTAGCAGGCGCACGAGCACATTCTCCACGTCGTCGCCCACATAGCCTGCCTCGGTGAGGGTGGTGGCATCGGCAATGCAGAAAGGCACGTCGAGAAGCCGTGCTATGGTGCGGGCCAGCAGGGTTTTGCCAGTGCCGGTCTCGCCGACGATAATGATGTTTGACTTTTCGATTTCCACATCGTTGGTGTCGTTGTGGTCGGCGGAGTATTTTAGGCGTTTGTAGTGGTTGTATACGGCAACGGCAAGCACGCGCTTGGCATCCTCCTGTCCGATGACATATTGGTCGAGATAGTCCTTTATCTCCTGAGGTTGAGGAATGCGTCCGGCGTTGCCCACGGTTCCATTGCGTTGGGTGGAGCTATTGCCGAGATGCTCGGCGACAATCTGTCTAGCCTGTTCCACGCAGGCATCGCAGATAAAGCCGTTCATACCTGTCAGCAGTAGCCTGGTCTCGGACTCGCGCCTACCGCAGAAGCTGCAACGGTTTTCTGTAGTGGTTTTCTTAGCCATATTGGTAAGTTAGATATTGGTCTAATAATTATTTATATCAATGCATTTCGGTCGGCATCCTGTCGGATGAAAATGAACAGTAGCATAGTGAAGGCGATGAGCGAGGAGCCCCCGTAGCTGAAGAAGGGCAGCGGGATGCCTATCACGGGCACCAGCCCCAGCACCATGCCCACATTGACGAAGAAGTGGAAGAAGAGTATCGATGCCACCGAATAGCCATAGAACCGCGCAAAGGTGGAGCGTTGCCGTTCGGCCATGGTGACGAGGTGTATCAGCAATATCACATATGCTGCCAACAGGGCAATGCAGCCCACGAAGCCCCATTCCTCGCCGACGGTGCAGAAGATGAAGTCGGTCTCTTGTTCGGGGACAAAGTCGGCCTTGGTGATTGTCCCATTCAAGAAGCCTTTTCCCAACAGGCCGCCCGACCCGATGGCTATCTTTGCCTGGTCTACGTTGTAGCCCACGCCCTGGGGGTCTTCTACCTTGCCCAGCAACACATAGATGCGGTCGCGTTGGTGCGACTCTAGCACATTGTCGAAGACAAAATCTACCAATGAGATGAACAGGCAGCAGGCAAGGAAGAACCATAGGGTGTGCCAATAGTTCTTCGACGAGCGTTTCGACAGCCACACAAACAGATAGAGCAGGCACACCGCCAGCACAATGCCCATCAGCACATAGGGGTTCACCAGCAGTGCCGCAACAAATAGGGCTATGGCCAGCACGCCCACAAGCAATATGTATTGCGACAGTCCTTCGCGATAGAACGCCAACAGGAAGGCAAGGAATACCAGTGCCGACCCAGTGTCGTGTTGGAGAAATATCAGCCCAGCAGGCACTGCCGTCAATAGGAGCAAGGTCAATTTGGTGCGCCAGAGCGTTATGTCGAGGTCGATGGCACTGATGTATTTGGCAAGCACCAGCGCGGTGGCAAACTTGGCAAACTCAGATGGCTGCAACTTGAACGCCCCAAAGTCTATCCACGACTGCCCACCGTTGGTAACGGTGCCGATAAAGAGTGTTGCCACTAGCAGTAGCAGCACCGCACCGTAGATGATATACGACGCATTGGAGAAAAAGCGCGGTTGGATAAACAGCACGCAGACAGCCACCACGAAGGCAATGCCTATCCACAACAGCTGTTTGCCATGCTGGGCGGCAAAGTCGAAGATGGAGGAGTGCATTTCGTTGTAGCAGGCGGCATAGATGTTCACCCATCCAAAGACCACCAGCCCAATATACAGTCCTATGGCCAGCCAGTCGAAACGTTTCTTCTCAGTTGTTGCTTTTGCTATCAAAATGGTATAGTGTTTCTAGAGTTGTATACTTATCTTTTCTTCTTTGGTTTCTTGACCCTATGGGTCAGGGGCAGTTTTTGGCAGGGGTTCACCTCCATGTAGTATTTCTCGAAGTCTTTGCGCTTCACCTCGCCGTTGATATATTTCTCAATAATCAGGCTGGCAATGGGGGCTGCCCATGTGCCGCCGCCACCCTGTGCGTTCTCCACATACACTGCCACCGCTATCTTCGGGTTGTCGCGTGGGGCGAAAGCGATGAATACCGAGTGGTCGTTGCCATAGTTCTCAGCCGTGCCAGTCTTGCCGCACACGTCCAACCCCGGCACATCGGCTTTGTGGGCCGTGCCGCCTGCCCCGTGCACCACGTCGTACATCCCGCGTGCGGCAATGTCGAAATACTGGCGTTCAATGCCTGTTTCGTGCCGTTCGTAAAAGTCAGGATTCTTCGTCGTGTCGGGTCCGTAGCAGCGCACCAGGTGGGGTGTGTAGTAGTAGCCCCTGTTGGCAACGATGCAGGCCAGATTGGCCATCTGAAGGGGCACCACTTCCACCTCGCCTTGACCGATACTGTTTGAGTATATGGTGATGAACGACCAGCGGTTCTTGCCATACCATCTGTTGTAGAAGGCTGTGTCGGGAATGTTTCCTCCCTTCACGTCGGGCAGGTCTATGCCCAGCCGTTGCCCGAAGCCGAAACGCAACATATAGTCGTGCCACACTGTCAGGCCATATTGGCTGTCCTTGGCGGCATTCTTGTACTTGCCCTGCTGTATCATGCGTCGGTAGGTGTAGTAGAAATAGGGGTTGCACGACATCTTGATGGCCTCCTGCACAGTACGTGCGCTCGGATGCCCGTGGCATCCGATTATCTTGTCGCACACAAAACCTGTTGTAGGGGTTATGACACCCAGATGCAGGGCTATCATGGACTGTGCCACCTTGAATATCGAACCCGGAGGGTATTGTGCCTGCAACGCGCGGTTGAATAGTGGCTTGGCAATGTCATCGTTCAGCCGCTTGAAGTTCTCGCCACGGATGCGTCCCACCAGCAGGTTGGGGTCGTAGCAGGGGGCCGACAGCAGTGTCAGCACCTCGCCAGTCGAAGGCTCTATTGCCACGATGCAGCCGCGCTTGTTTGCCATTACTTGCTCGGCATACTCCTGAAGCTCTGCGTCGAGGGTGGTATACAGGTTCATGCCTTCCAGAGGCATCGTGTCCATCTGCCCGTGCATATAGGGGCCTATCTCGCGGTTGTGCACGTCCACATGCATTATCTTCTTTCCTTTCAGTCCGCGCAGCTCTTTCTCGTAGCTCTTCTCCAACCCGCTCTTGCCTATATAGTCGCCCCGCTTGTAGTAGGGGTCCTCTTCCAAGTCCTTCTCGTTCACCTCGCCCACATATCCCAGCACATGCGCTGCTATTGGTTTGCCATACAGCCGCAATGTACGTTTCGACACATAGAACCCTTTGAACTTATACAGCAGGTTCTCCCATCGCCCGAAGTCCTCTTTAGAAATCTGTTTCATAAATATCGAGGCCGAGTAGGGCGAGAACTTGTAGGCCTTCTCCATCCGTTCGTCAAACGACTCGCGTGTGATGCCCAACGCCCGACAGAAGTAGCCTGTGTCCAAGTCTTTCACCATGCGGGGAATCACCATCAGGTCGTACACTGCCTCGTTATACACCAGCAGCTCCCCGTTGCGGTCGTACATTAGTCCGCGGGCGGGATATTGGGTCACGTTGCGTAGCGACTGGTTCTTTGCCTTCTCCTTATACTCCTTGTCAAACAGTTGCAACATCGACAATCGGAGCACAAACAGTACTCCGATGGCAAGAAAGATAACTTTCACTATTCCACTGCGATTGCTATACTGGTTCGGCATTCTCTGCACATTAAATCAAACTGCAAAGATACAACAATTTCTTCGATTATTGTATTTCTGTTTTATGACAAAAGTTTTTTTAGGCTAACAGCAACCATAAAGAAAGGCAGGCCGCAAAGCCTGCCTCCTTTAGATGTTTTTAGATTCTTACTTAGATGGCGCGGTTGAAAACCAGCTGGAAAGCGTAGGCGTTGTCTTCGTCACCCTCGTCGGCAATGTGCAGAACGATGGTAATCGCGTCGGTGGTAGTGTCGTAGGTGAAAGGAATCTGGCAGGTGGTAGGATTGCCATTGTCGTCCATGGCGTTGGCAGTGAGGGCACCCGTCTGCGTGGTGGGGTCATAGGTGTAGGCGAAGTTCATAGCGGCAACCTCCTGCAGGCCGTACTCGCCACCGTCTTCCATCAGGTTAAAAGCAACGACGTTTTCGGGGAAGGAGAGGTGTGCGTAGCTGGAGTCGAAGCTGAGGCCGAACTCGAAGTTCAGAACAATACCGTCGATGCTGTCGCAACCCAGGTCGTCGAAGGTGATGGTGTCGTTCATCACATAGGTCCAGTTGGTGCCGATGAGGTCGGCTACGCTTTTGACCATCACATTTTCGTTAGTGTTGCTACCACCGTTGATGGGGACGATTTGTTCTTCTTTCTGGCAAGCGGTCATTCCAAGCAGCAAAGCTGCGGCGATGAGGAAAAGTTGTTTTTTCATTTTTGTGATTGTTTAAATTGTTATGTGATTAATTATTTGTTTCGTGTATAAGAACGTATTTTTTGTGTCAAAAACTACAACCGTTATCCGTTTTAACGTTTTTTTAACGGCTGGTCTTCTCTAGCATCATTTGGTATAGAACCACTCCATCCTCATTGTCTATGCGCGAGATAATCATGCTAGTGGTAGTTAGCCAGACAATGTTCCAGCAGTCATCGTTCATGCCCGATAGGTCGCAGCAGAACTGGTCGTCCGACAGGCTCCAGCTGCCGCTCTCCGACGGTGTGGTGGCACTGCCGACGGTGCGGGTGGCAGTACCGTCTGAATAGAAATTATAGTATATGCTATTCCCGTTTTCTTCGGGGATATATTGTGTGACAACATCCAAGTAGTTGTGGCCGCCTTCTTGGACATATTCGGTCAGGCAAGTGTAGTGCCATGAGCCGACGACGGTGGCAGGGTTATTGGAGGTTATGTTGAGTACAAGCAGGGAGGTGTCGCCTAGGTTTTCTATGGTCATTAGCTTGCCACAAAGTGTCACCGAATCGCCTATCTGATAGCCGTCCAATCCTCTCCCTGCTTCGATGAGGTAGTAGTCGCGAGCAAGCAGGAGTGTGGTATCGGCGTTGACATACAGTGCCAACACATTCATGGAGGGCATTGATGGGATGTACAGCCCTGTCAAGGTGAAAGATGTTATAACCCCGTGGTATACGGCGTAGGCGGTAGTGTCCGTAGTCACACCTGCGTTGGCATATGCCCGACCATTCCAAACGCCTGTCTGTTGGTTGTAGGTGACGTTGACAGTCTTGCCCGATTGTTCCATCTTACGCATCCATGTCTTTAGCTCCTCGCGGCTAGTGGTGGTGATAGTGGTTGGGGTGGTACCCTCTTTGGCTGGCATAAAACTTTTGCCCGAATATAGGTCATTGGGTTGAGAACTAAGGTTGTAAAACATCACCGATTTGCCTTCCTGTGCATAGTTGCAGAACTGGTCGAGCAGTCTATCCCAGTCCGACTCGCTTTTCACCGTTGTGCGGCTTTCTTGGTTGTCGACAGTATATACTATCACACAGTTTTGTGGTGTGTCGATGGGGTCGGTCTTGTCTATCTTGTCGCAGGCCGTGGCGCAAAGCATGGCAGCAGCAATGAATAAAAATTGTATGCGTTTCATTTTATTGAACTGAGTTGTTTAATGGTTCTTATTTATGGTTTCTTTTCTTTGTCTTAGTGTTCTTGTGTGTGTCGAAGGCATTGAGCTGGTAGTCCAGCAGGGCTTCATATTGTGCCTCTGTGTCTAGGCGGTAGAATGCTATGGTATGGCGGTCGTGCGACATGATTACCTTGCAGACGGGTTGGCCTGTCCACCCGGTACGTTTGGCTGGCTGTTCGGCATCGCCAAGCCACGAAGTCGACCCTTCTGTTGAACGCACGTTATACTCTTCCATAAGCTCTTGCCACGCTGCATCATCTTTTGCCACTATCAGCACAACGTCCACTCGTATGCTGTCCGCCAGCCGAAAACCGCTGACCTGAGCCACGTCGAACTCTTGTCGCGAGGCATACCGCTCATAGAGGCGGCTCTGCGCGGCCCCCATCAGCGGTAGCATCAACAATAGTAATGTTACAATCTTTCTCATATCATTTCAGTTGTAAGCATTTCGGCTGCCAAGCTGACCCACTGGGCATCGTTGGTGCCTGCCCGGTTGCAGCAGACTGCTATGTAGTCGTCGTGGCGTTGGGGGAGGAGGGTAGGAATGGTGGTCGCTGCTAGCACACCGACACACATCATGGCTACTACGCCATTGCGTATACGCACGCGGCGGCGTACCCATGCGGGGTATTCTTGTGCCAACCGGTGAGCCATCCCACTGGCTTCTGCCTCTTGCCATAGCCTGTCGAAATCTTGGTTGTTCATAATATCATTTTTTTTCTTAGTTTCTCTTTTATTCTTATTAGTCTCACACTTACATTTTTCTCCGTCATGTCCACGGCTTTGCCTATCTCCTCGTATCTGTAGCCTTCCAGTTGCATACGCACGATGGTGCGGTCGGGTTCGTCGAGCAACGCTATCTGCTCGTGCAGTTCGTTGATAAGGGTTTTGTCCTCAGCAGTAGAGTCGTATCCATCGGGCAAAGGGTCTGTCTGTGGTGTGCGTCTGAGGCTGTCGATGATTGCGTTGCGTGCAATTTTCCATACGAGTGCTGCCTGTTGGATGCTTGGTAGTGACAATAGTTTGTCGCTAGCCTTCCAAATGGCAATGGATGCATCCTGAAGCATATCGTCCACTTCCAATCCATGACCAACATAACGTCGGCACAAGGAAAAGAGCAGTCCACGATAGCGATGGAGCAGTGCTTCGAATGGATCATTAGGCCTCATACACCAATAATAACGTAAAATGATGGTAAAAAACTACACGAGGGTTAAAAAAAATTGTTGGCCAGTTCCTCCCGCACTCCCACCGTGTAGGGCATCGCAGTTTGGAGTGAGGGCGGCATGGTGTGATAGTAGTCAAGCTGTTCCCGCAGTATGTGCTGTAGGTATTTCTCTACTTGGGCTGCTTGATTTAGGCAGTCGGCCTGGGCGAATGCTTGGGCTATGCCTTTAATCAGTGTGGGGTCCTGCAGGTTGTGCAGGGGTATTTCGCCAAGAGTCTTGGTGAGCACATCCGAGGCTTGCTGTTTCTCCCCAAGGTCGTTAAGGTTGGAGGCAAGCAGCACAATGTCGCGCCAGTACTGTTCGAGGAACTTACAGCCTATTTCGTCAACATACACTCCCTCCAACGAATGCCACCGCAGTGCCTGCATGACGTGTCGGTAGAATGGCTCTGTCGCCACGCTGTCGCACGGCTCATCCATGAGGCGGTATGCGTTGCCTTCCAGCTGTAGGCGGTTAGGGAAGAGGCGGCTGTATTGGTTGTAGGCGTAGTGGGTGAAATAGATAGGTCGCCCCATTTCGATGCTCTCAGCCAGCAGGCTGACGAACTTTTGCGACCCCATCAGGTTGATGTTCTCCACGCGGATGTCGGTGCGCTCCTTCTCTACCGTTTGGATATACCAAAGGGGGAATGTGTCGTTGTCGCCATAGGTGAAGAGCACCGTGCCGCGCTCGTCGCTGTCGCACGAGTTGAGTATGTTGGCTGCTGTGTCGTGGGCAATGTGACGGTGGCTGCGGTCGTGGTCGTCCCAGTTCTGGTATGCCATAAGCAAAGGCACTGCGAGCAGTAATAAATAGAGAATTTGCGGCAGCTTTTTAGTTTTTAGTTTATACTTTTTAGTTTTCAAAAGGAGCCACTCTGCCCCGAAGGCAATGAAGATACAGAAGGCATAGAAGCTGAGTATGTAGGCGTAGTCGCGCTCGCGGGGTTCGTAGCAGGGGTGGTTGAGGTATACGTTGAGCACTATGCCGCCCATGAGGAAGAGGGTAAGTACCGTCCAAAATGCTTTGCGCCGGCGGCTCAGTGCTACGCAGCCCACAATGCCGAGCAGCAACGGCAGCATATAGTAGACATTGTGTCCTCGTGTAGGCAGGCTGGACGGTATCTTTGCCGATGTGCCTACCAGCAGGCGGTCGATGGGCGGGATGCCGGTGAGAAACTGCCCGTTCTGGGGCGAGCCGTAGCCCTGTCGGTCGTTGTATCGGCCTGAGAAGTTCCACATCAGGTAGCGCAGGTACATATAACTGAGCTGATAGGAGAAGTAGTAGCGCACATTGCCCACCAACGTGGTGTCGCCCCCACACCAACTATGGGCATATTCGGCATCGTGCTCTCTGTGCCGCCACATACGGGGATATAGCGGTGCTTTCTCGTATTGGTCGCGCGACAGGTAGCTCTTAAACGCTGCCACCGTGCTGGGGTTGCCCTCGTTGATGGGGGTGTCGGAGGCAGCACGGATGGGTATGATGAGGTAGGGCGTGAGGCCGATGATGAAGAGAAGTAAAAGGTGAAAACTAAAAACTAAAAGGTTGGGAGTCGTCAACTTCTTGGCTCGTAGTTCATACTTCTTACACCCAATGAGTATTAGCAGCACGGGAATGGTGAGCAGAGTGAGTAGGTGCGTGCAGGCCCCCAGCCCCAACAGCAGGGCAATCAGCATGAGCCATCGCTGTGCCTGCACACGGTCGGGGTGGTGGTACCAACGCAGCATCGCCCACACAATAGTGGCGGCGATAAGCATGGCAAGGCCGTACACCTCGCTCTCCACGGCAGAGAACCATGCCGTGTCGCAAAACAGGTAGCATAGGCTGCCCACCAGTGCCGCAATACGGCTGTCGACGATGCGTGGTCTGCGGTCGGTGGTGCGGAAATGCTGTATCAGTCGTATTGTCCAATAGAGGAACATGACGGTGCATCCTCCCGCCACGGCCGAGAGGGCGTTGCTCCACCATGCCACAGCCATAGCGTTGCCCCCTGCCAGCAGGGTGAACAGATGCGCCAACATCTGGTAGAAAGGGGCTCCCGGCGGATGCCCCACCTGCAGATGGTACGACACGGCGATAAATTCGCCACAGTCCCAAAAGCTTGTCGAAGGTTCGAGGGTGAGCAGATAGACGGCGGTGCCAGCCACAGCCAGCAGCCAGCCCATCCAAACGTCGGCGCGGGCTACCAGTTGACGACGGACTTGTTGAAGATATCCTCGCATAGCTCAGTCACTATTTCGCTCACCAGCCCCTGCTCCACCGAAGAGAAGTCGCGCTCCGCGCTATAGTCTTTGAAACGCGAGAAACTTTGGTCAAAGTCGGTCTTGGGGTCGAAACGGTTCGTAAAACTCACCTTGATGGTAATGGTAAAACGGTTGGTCGCCACATTGTCGTCGCTGCCGATTGACGAGGCGCGGGTGCTATAGTCGGTTATCTCACCCGTGATTTGCAGGTCGCCGTCGTCGCTGATGACGTTGAGGCTGGTCTGCGACGAGAACATGCGCTGCAGCTCGTCGTACAGGGTTTGGCTCAACTGGGGATTGACCGTCGAGGCATAGTTGGGAAACTGCTTGATGGAGATGGTCTTTGCCTCAACCGGAATAGAGGCACCCGTGAACGAGTAGCCACCCGTGCATCCAGCCAGCAATAGCAGCACGCCACAACATAGTATATGCCTTAGTGTTCTCAAAAACTTTTTACTTTTTACCTTTTAGTTTTCACACGTTCTGAGAGTCGTTGTCGATGTGCAACTCGTCCTCCAGCAGCCACAGCATATAGGACGACTGCTGCTCCATATAGTTCAATATGTCGATGCGCTGGTGCAGGTCGTTGATTTTCGAAATCTCAGCAACTATCTCGTCAATCTTTATTTTTATGTTGTTATCCATGATGTTAGTGTTATTAATCGGTATGGTGCTTGCGCCATTTTGCAGTTGCAAAGTTACAACTTCTTTGTGAA
>CAZTVH010000067.1:0-9797 GCA_964616965.1 uncultured Bacteroidaceae bacterium
ACATCAAAACCTTAACACAAATAAATTCATGAATAATTCGTGTACAATTGATGGCAATTCATGTCATTCTAAGGAAGATACATGTCCTCCGTCCCCACTTGTCGCCCGCAGCCGCTTTTTATAGCTTCAGATTTTATTATACTGATTGCTAGTGTTTTGTCTGTCGTTTTCTTACTTAGGGTAAGAGAAGATGAGGGTAAGGGTAAGAGATATAGCGGCTTTGGGCGGGAGCCAGGGGAGAGGAGATAAAAAGTGAAAAGTGATAAATGAAAGGTGAAAATCATCTAGGTGCGGCAGCCTTTTTCAATTTTCAATTTTCCTTTTTCAATTTTCATAGGTATGGAGCCTGCTTTAAGGCTTTGTTTGACAGATGAATTCTATTTTTTAATTGTTAATTTAGTGAAATGTGATTTTTTTTTCGTACTTTTGCAACGTCATTTTAATGCATTAAAGAATATGAGTGTTTTAACTTTTGGCGTATTAGCCGCAGTCATTCTCTTGGCTTCGTTTGTGCTAAGGGGTGAAAAGAAAATCCGTATGGCCAATATGGTGGGTTGTGTGTTTTTGGTGCTTTTTGCCATAAAACTGCATGCCGAGGAGATTAATACGGCCCGTGTTATTTTGGTGCTGCTGGGTGTGGCGACGGTGTTTGTGCACTGTGTGCATTTTTGGCACGATTGGAAAGAGTCGCGTTCGAAAAAGGAGGTGGCCAAGGCTGAGGCCCGTGCCACCAAGGCTGAGGCCAAGGTAGACGAACAGTTGGGCATCCACGCCAAGCCTATGGAGAACACTATTGATGGTACAACCGAATAAGAATGACAGCCATGTTGAAGAAGATTCGTATTGCATTAGCCTGCATCGTGTTTGCGGGCATTGTTGCCTTGTTTGCCGACCAAGAGGGGTTGCTGCAGCCCTGTCTGGGATGGCTCGCTAAGATTCAGTTTTTGCCGGCCGTGCTGGCCTTGAATGTGGTAGTTGTGGCAGTGTTGCTGCTGCTCACTTTGCTTTTGGGGCGCGTGTATTGCTCGGTGATATGCCCATTGGGTGTGATGCAGGACTTTTTCAATTGGTTGGGAAATAGGTTTAAGAAGAACCGTTTCCAATATAGAAAAGGTCACACGGTGCTGCGTATCGTGGCGTTGGCGGCGTTTGTGGTGCTGATGGTATTAGGGTTGAACGGCATTGCCATTCTCGTTGCTCCCTATAGTGCTTTTGGCCGTATGGCGAATGTGGTGTTCCATTGGTCGGGTATCAATGTCACCTTCTGGGTGGCGGTGGCGACCTTTGTGGTCATTGCCGTGCTGTCATTCGGCTGGGGCAGACTGTGGTGCAACACTATATGCCCAGTTGGCACGGTGTTGGGATTTTTCTCCCGCTTCTCGCTGCTGAAGCCCGTGATTGACACCAGCAAGTGCAACGGTTGTAAGAAGTGTGCCCGTAACTGCAAGGCCATGTGTATCAACCCGGAGACACATACGATTGACTATTCGCGCTGCGTGGCGTGCATGGACTGTCTGGAGAACTGCCACCAACATGCCATCAGCTATACCACCCGCAAGGCGGCAGCCCCAAGTCAGAGAGCCGACGAAGTGGACAGCTCGCGCCGTAAGTTTGTCGTCACCACGGCTGCCGTGGGGGCCACAATGGCACTAGAGGCACAGGAGAAAAAGGTCGACGGCGGGCTGGCGGTATTGGAAGACAAGCAGCTGCCCGACCGCAAGGTGCCGCTGAAACCTGCCGGAGCCGGCAGTGTGAAGAATTTTGGTAACCGATGCACGGGATGCCAGCTCTGCGTGAGCGAATGTCCGAGCAAGGTGTTGCGTCCGTCGAAAGGTTTGCAGACCCTGCTGCAGCCTGAAATGGCTTTCGACAAAGGCTATTGCCGCCCCGACTGCACCCGCTGTAGCGACGTGTGTCCCGCAGGAGCCATCAAGCCGATAGACGTGGTGGAGAGGACTGCCATCAGTATCGGCTACGCCGTGACGGTGCCAAGCAACTGCCTGTTGGCACAAGGAGTGGAGTGCAACGCCTGTTCGCGCCATTGCCCCACGGCGGCCATCAGCCTGGTGAGCGACACCAGCACGGGCCACAGCGTAGTGGCTGTCAACGAGCAGCGTTGCATAGGCTGTGGCGCTTGCGAGCACTACTGCCCCGTGCGTCCCTTCTCGGCCATTTATGTGGAAGGTCGCGAAGTACACGTTAAGAATTGAGAAATGAAAAGTAACTGCCGCACAACTATCCCCTCTGCCCCTAATCCCGTTTACCCCTAAACCCCATACCCCGATGCCCCACCCCACGCCACCTCCCTCTGTTCTGCGCTCCATATCCGCTCAGGCTCCGCTCTATATCCGCTTTCTGGAGCGTGAAACGACCCAAAATCGATGGAATGCGGTGGGAGTGAGTAAGAGACGGTAGGAATAGGTAAAAGCGTGGAAAAGTTGGCGCATCGTCTCGTTTCAATAACACCAACAACACTAGGATAGCAAAAACCGAACACCTGATTTTAAGATAGAAATAAATAATCAATCAATTTACATTTTAACTTCAATCATCAACTACAATTACTATGAGCAAGTTTTTGGATACGCTGAGCGTGGTAAAAACGTTTAAGTTTTGGAAAGAGCTGGTCATTATGACCCTCGGTATGTTTGTAACTGCCGCTGCTGTGTACTATTTCTTAGTACCCAGCAAGCTGATTATCGGTACCATTTCGGGTCTCTCGATTGTACTGAGCAATATCTTTGCTGCGGCGGGCCTCAACATCGGTCTGTCGGTCATCATTATGACCATCAACGCCATATTGCTGATACTGGCATGGGTGCTGATAGGACACGAGTTCGGTGCCAAGACGGTCTACACCGCCATGATTTTGGGTCCGCTGACCGATGTGTGGGACGCTATCCTGCCTTGGCAGAAGATTGCCAACGAGAACCTGACCACCGGCTCTATGTCGGTGATGGGCGACCCGTGGCTGGACCTCTGCTGCTTCGTGTTGCTGCTGAGTGCGGCGCAGGCTCTGATGTTCAGCATCAATGCTTCTACCGGTGGGTTGGACATCTTGGCTAAGATTGTGAACAAGTATCTGCATTTCGACATCGGCACGTCGGTGAGCATCGCGGGTGCCGTCATCTGCTGCACGGCTTTCTTCATCAACGATTTCCGCATGGTGGTCATCGGCCTTATCGGCACATGGATTAACGGCTTGGTGGTGGACTATTTTACCGCCTCGCTCAACAACCGCAAGCGGGTGTGTATCGTCTCGAAGGAGTACGACCGCATCCGCCGCTATATCATCGACGACCTGCACCGCGGCTGCACCCTCTATGAGGTGATTGGCGGCTACAGCAACGAGAAGTCGATTGAGCTGGAGGTGCTGTTGACCAAGGACGAGTTCAGCAAGCTGCTGGCCTTTATCAAGGACAACGAGCTGCCCGCCTTCACCACCGCAGGCAATGTGAGCGAGGTGTATGGCTTGTGGACCAAGAACAGCCACAAGAAGAAACTCAAGACTGAGGCGGAGAAAAGATGATGTAAATTGAAAGGTGAAAATTGAAAATTGAAAATTGGCTGCCGCGACCATTTGTCAATTTACAATTCGCAGTTTACAAAAACGCTGAAATCTTCAAGCAAAGCGAACGATATAAATCTTAATACTATAATGTTATGAAAAGCAAACGTTACGATAAGAGGTTCCTACCGATGCTGTGGATTGGGCTGGTCATTTGGCTGGGCTCGATGCTGGTGTTGTGGCTGATGGAATTGACAGGCAACGCCCCTGCCGGGCAGGAAACGCTGCTGGGATTGGGCAAATGGATGTTTGGGTATGCACCGGTATGGTCCTTGTTACTGTTCTGTGTATTTGCCCCCGTGTTGGAAGAATTCTCTTTCCGCCTATGGGGTGAGGGCAAGAAATGGACCACGATAGTAAGCCTGGTGCTGATGGCAGCGTTTACCGTTGGCGAGATAGGGCTGTGGGGCTTGCTGTTTGTGGCAGCCTTGGCGTTGGCGTGGTTCGGTGTGAGAGATAGGTTTGTGCAGATGTGGGCGTGTGCCATCATCTCTTCGCTTGCGTTTACGCTGTGCCATATATCGGGCTACGGCGGCTTCTCTTTAGGTATGGTGCTGGGGTTGGTCGATATTTTCGGCTTCGCCTTGGTGCTGGCATGGCTGGCCATCAATATCAGCATCTGGCTGGCAGCGTTGCTGCATGTACTCAACAATACGTTGGTGATAATGATTCCGCTGCTGTTTCTTAACGACCCACTGACGCTGCCGTGCTACACGATGCAAGGCGGTGTGAAGGCACATGACTACACCCTCACCATCGAGCCATTGAAACCCTTTGCCGATAATAGCAGCCTTATAGCCAACGCCGATAGATTGTATGACTTGGATTCGACCACGACCAGTTTCTACATAGTGGGCGAACCGGCGCAGATTGCTTCTCATTTGGCTTCGTATGTTCCGGGAACAGAAAAGTATGTCTACTTCGACTGGTTGCCTAAGGATGAGGTGCTGGAGGAGAGAGTGGTGTTCAGGGTGGACGACATAGTGCCTGGGAAACTACGCTATAACCTGCTGCTGAAGGACTATCTGCGGCTGGTGGAGGAATATGCCGACGAGCCGCTGGTGTTCGACACCACTGAGGTGATGCTGAAAGAGGCTTGGCTGGTGTATCCCGACGGGCGTGAGGTGCTGTTTGAAGAGGGTTGTGACGACTATGCCAAGGCGGCGGACCGCATCATGTCGAGCGGTTTTGGAATGAGGGGGAATATGTTGATTACGGAATATGAGGAGGTGAACGATTCGACGGTGGTGCCGCATGATTATTGTCTCCAACGCACGAACCCACTGGCTGACAAGCTTGGAATGAATTCGATGGAGGATATGATGAGCCAGTTGTCGGGCTTCAAGATTGAGTATCGCGATGCCCGTCAGGCCACACTGATAGTGATAAAATAATAATGCTGTATATGGAAAGACGAGATTTTTTGAAGAGTTTGGGCGCGGGTGCGCTGGCCACAGCTGCTATGTCTGCGGGATGTAAGAACCCCAACGCTACGGGAGCGGAAGGTTTTGCATTGGGCGAAGTGCCGACCGATAAGATGACATACCGGCAGGGAGCGCATGGCGAGAAGGTGTCGCTGCTGGGCTACGGCTTTATGCGCCTGCCCTCGGTGGAGGGCGGCGATGCCAACAAGGTGGGCGGCGACCTTGACCAAGACCGCATCAACGAGTTGACAGACTATGCCATCGCGCATGGGCTGAACCTGTTCGACACGTCGCCACGCTATTGCAAAGCCCGTTCCGAAAAGGCTATGGGCATTGCGTTGAGCCGCCACAGACGTGAAGAGTACCTTATCAGCACAAAGCTCTCCAACCAGAGCTCTTCGATATGGAGCTTTCAGGGTAGCAAGGAGATGTTTGAGGAATCGTTCAAGCAGTTGCAGGTGGACTATATCGACTTTTATATGCTGCACTGCATCGGCCTGCCGGGCTACGACAAGGATGGCAATGTGGTGGCACCTATGGATGCCTTCAACCGCCGTTTTATAGATAACGGTATTCTCGACTTTCTTCTCGAACAACGCGAAAAGGGCCGCATCCGCAATTTGGGATTTTCCTATCATGGCGACGTGAATGTGTTCGACCACGCCCTGTCGATGCACGACCGGGTGCACTGGGACCATGTGTTGATACAGCACAACTATATCAACTGGCGGCATGCTGCCGACCTGGCTGAGAAGGGCAGGGCTGATGCCAATTCGGAATATCTCTATGGCGAATTGGCCAAGCGCGACATCCCCGTCTTTGTGATGGAGCCCCTGCTGGGCGGACAGCTGGCGGACTTGCCCGATTTTGCGGTGGAGGAGATGAAGCGGCGCGAACCGCAACAGAGCGTTGCCTCGTGGGCGTTCCGCTTTGCGGGTCAGCTGCCACGCATCCTCACCGTACTCAGCGGCATGACCTTTATGGAACACCTGCAAGACAATCTCCGTGCCATGTCACCGCACAAGCCCCTCAGCGACGAGGAGCAGAAAATGCTGCAGGACATTGCCGACCGCTATATAGAGTATCCGTTAGTGCCTTGCACAAGTTGCCAATATTGTATGCCTTGCCCGTATGGCCTCGACATTCCGGGGTCGTTTGCACACTACAACAAGATGGTGAACGAGGGTTTGGTGTTGGCAGAGCCTGACGAGGATGCGAGCAATGCCGAGCGCAGGGCCTTCCGCAAGGCTAGACGCGAATATCTGAAGAGCTATAATAGTGCCGTAGACCCCCAGCGTCAGGCCGACCGCTGCATTGGTTGTGGACGCTGCCTGCCTGAGTGTCCCCAACAGATAAACATTCCCGCCCGACTGGCAATGATTGAAAATATTATAAAATAATTTGGAAGGAAGACGTTATGGCACTGCTAATGATAGGTACGACGGAAATAATAGTCATCGTTTTGGTTGTGTTGCTGCTCTTTGGCGGCAAGAAAATCCCTGAGCTGATGCACGGCGTGGGCAAGGGCGTGAAGAGCTTCAAGGACGGGATGAACGGCTTGGATGAGTCGTCGAAACCGGATGGGGGCAACGGCTCGTCCAAGAAGAACGAAGAAAAGAAGAACGAGAGTTGACCGATGGACCCAACTCCAGATAATTATCAATTCTCAATTACCAATTCTCAATTTTATTGGATTTTTGGGGCCATCTTGAAGAGTTGAGGGGCTGCCTGTTGAAAGCCCTGTTGGCGGTGGTGGTGTGTGCCGTTGCCGCTTTTTGCTGCAAGGATTGGCTCTTCTATATCGTTATGGCTCCCAGCCATCCCGATTTCGTAACCTACCGCCTCTTCACGCAGGTGACGGGTGTGGCGAACGATTTCCATATCGACCTATTCAACCCCGAACTGGCACAACAATTCTTGGTACACATGCGGGTGGCGTTGTGGATGGGACTTTTGGTGGTCTCGCCCTATCTGCTCTACTTGCTGTTCCACTTCGTCGCCCCGGGACTATATGCTCACGAACGCCACTATGCCCTTCGGGCCGTGGGGAGCGGATATGTGATGTTCCTCATGGGTGTGGCGTTGAACTATTTTCTCATATTCCCTCTTACGTTTCGTTTTCTGGGCACCTATCAGGTGAGTGCCGAGGTGCCTAACCAGATAGCCCTCACTTCCTATATCGGCATGTTGCTGATGTTGTGTTTTGTGATGGGCGTGGTGTTCGAGCTGCCGGTGCTCTGTTGGCTGCTGGCCAAGATTGGGTTGCTGAAGTCTGGTTTTATGCGCAAGTATAGGAAGCATGCCATCATAGTCATCCTTATCGTCGCGGCTGTCATCACGCCGACAGGCGATGCAATGACGTTGTCGCTGGTGGCGTTGCCTATATATGCTCTATATGAAATAAGTATTCTAGTGGTGAAAAAAACTTTTGCATCATGAAAAGGGTATCATACTTTTTAGTTTTTAGTTTTTACCTTTTAGCTTTTTCCGTCACATCGGCCCAGCAGGCTGCCCGGCAGTTGGCGGTGCGTGTGTTGGGCGATAAGGCCGACCAGTTCGAGTTCGTCAGGCGATACTCCGACGTTGACCTGTTCACCCTCGAACAGCATGGCGACAAGGTGCGTATCGGTGGAAACAACGACAACTCTATGGCGATGGGGTTGAACTACTACTTGAAGAAGTACGCCAAGACCCATGTGTCGTGGTATGCTGGCCAGCCTGTAGAGCTGCCTAGTCGGCTGCCAAAGGTTGACGAACCGATAGTGCGCAAATGCGAGGTGCCAACACGTTTCTTCCTCAACTACTGCACTTACGGGTACACGATGGTGTGGTGGCAGTGGTGGCAATGGGAACGTTTTATCGACTGGATGGCTCTTAACGGGGTGAACATGCCGTTGGCACTCACGGGACAGGAGGCCGTGTGGCAGGAGGTGTGGCGCGAGATGGGCATGAGCGACGACGAGATACGAGCCTATTTCAGCGGTCCTGCCCACCTGCCTTGGCACCGCATGGCGAACCTTGACGGCTTTGGCGGCCCGTTGCCACAAGGGTGGATAGACGGGCAGAAGGAGCTGCAGAAGAAAATATTGGCACGCGAACGCGAGCTGAACATGACCCCTGTGCTGCCAGCCTTTGCTGGGCATGTGCCACACCAGATTGCCGAGCGTAACCCCCAGGCTGACATCAAGCGGCTAAGTAGTTGGTGTGGATTTGAGCCCACCTATTTCATGAACTCAACCGACAGCCTCTTTGCCGTCATCCAACGTAAGTATCTTGAGAAACAAACCGCCCTCTATGGCACCAACCATATCTACGGCATCGACCCTTTCAACGAGATGGACCCGCCCAGCTGGGAGCCTGACTATCTGGCAGGCGTGTCGAGCAACATCTACGCCTCGCTGCAGCAGGTGGACCCCGAAGCGCAATGGCTGCAGATGAGCTGGGTGTTCTATTACAAGCGTAAGCAGTGGACTCCAGAGCGGCTAAAGGCCTATCTCACCGCCGTGCCGCAGGGGAAGATGGTGCTCCTTGATTACTTCTGCGAGAAGACCGAGGTGTGTCGTGAGACGGATGGCTTTTACGGTCAGCCCTATATCTGGTGCTACTTGGGCAACTTCGGCGGCAACACGATGCTGGTGGGCAACCTGCACGAGCTGGATTGCAAGCTATCCAACGCCATGCAGCAGCAGGCGGGCAATATGGTGGGTATCGGCTCCACATTAGAGAGTTTCGACAATAGCCCTCAGATATTCGAGTTCCTGTTGGAACACCCGTGGAATTGGTCGCAGCCTTCGAAAAGGGTAGGGGACTTTACCCGTCGTTGGGCAGACCTCCGCTATGGCGAGGCCAACGAGGACAGCCGTGCCGCATGGCGGCTACTGGTTGATTCGGTCTACAAGGATTGGTCGTTCTACGGCCTTGGCACGCAGATGGTGGCACGTCCCTCATTGTCAGGCCACGGCACCTACTACACCAAGCCTTACTATTCCTACAACAATGACCATCTGTTGAAGGCAATAAGGCTGCTGCTCAAACACCCCTCGAAGCGTGCCAGCTATCAGTACGACATTGCCAACCTCCTCTCCCAGTGGCTAGGCAATCACTTCATGGAGGTGCGCGACGACTTCACCTACGCCTATCAGGTGGGCGATATAGAGCGTATGCAGCGCGACAAGGCCATTGCACTAGACATGATTCAGGATGCCGACCGTTTGCTGCAGCAGGTGGAACCACTTTCGTTCTGGACGTGGACGCAGGATGCCCGCCTTTGGGGGAAGACGGACGAAGAACAGCAGTATTACGAAACGCAGGCTCGCACGTTGCTCACCATCTGGGGCGGCCCTGTGCTTAACGACTATGCCAACCGCATGTGGAGCGGCCTGCTGATACACTATTACTACCAACGGTGGGAGATGTTTTTCAATGATGTTATAGCGGACTATACGAATCGTGTGGACAAGAAGTTTGACGAGGAGGCGTTTAAGGCACACCTTGCCCAATTTGAGAACGACTGGAACCGTCACTCGTGGGTTGTCCACAAATACACCCTGCCACTCCACGGCGACTGGGCCAACATGATTCTCCGCAAGATAGACCGAGGCGAGTATGCTGTGCCCAACCGTGCAGCCGAGGTGCTGGGCGACTATATGCGGTTATACCCTGAGGCACACCTACAGGATGTCTACAAGTCCTGCTTCCAAGATGTCTATGGTCCTGGGCATATCATCAAAGACTCCGCCACCTGTGCGCAGTATATCATTCAGGAAATGGAGCAGGTGGATGTGGCTGATATGCGTTTCCCCGAC
>CAZTVH010000068.1:0-9720 GCA_964616965.1 uncultured Bacteroidaceae bacterium
CAATGGAGTAGTGGGTGGAGGCGATGGTGTTGAAGATGTCGGTGAAGAAGTAGGCGTACTTGAAATAGCAGAGTACGGCAAGGTTGACGACCACGCCGACGGCCATAAGGGTTTTGCGGGAGGACTGGGTGGAGCGTCCTGTGGAGGCTTGGCGGTAGGCCAGGTTGTCGAACAGTATGCCTAGCAGGTAGCCCACGATGGTGGAGAAAATGAGCAGGGCGACATAATTGCCTGAGGTCTTGTAGTAGAAGAAAAGGCTGACGAGGAAGAGGTAGCCGTTGCGCCAGAGGCGGCGTGCCTTGCTGATGCGCTGCCCGGTGGGGAGATGAGTAAGACGGCGACGCGAACGTTTCTCGCCGAGCGACACAATGAGGCAGAACCCTATGTAGACGATGAAGAAGAACGCCCAGAAGTGGAACTGGGTGAAGAGTAGGGGATGGTCGTCGTCGAAGGCGAATAGGTTAGTCAGGTATGTAAGGAAATCGGTCACGAGAGGAATTGTTTTCGTTAGGTGATGTGGCTGGAGTGCCGTGTTCGGCAGATGGTCGGGGTGTGATGGTGACCTTGGACTTGCGACGCAGACCGCGTGGCAACGGTTTCTCACCATTAGAGTTGGTCTGCAGGGTGCGCTGCTTCGGCGGGGTGTCTTTGACGGGTGCAGGCTTATAGTTGTTCAGCTCGTGGCTGAAGGCTTGGTAGAAGAGGTCGCCTAGGAGCTGGTAGCCGGTGCGGGTGAAATGCACCTTGTCTTTTTGAGCAAGCCCTGCCTTCTGCCATTTCTCCATCGACTTGAGCCCGCCCATGATTTCGAATTGGTCCCACACGGCACCGCCTGTGAGTTGAGCCAGACGGTAGCAGACTTGCTGCACTTGGAGGCCGTTGTGGTTGACGGTGTATTTGTTGCGACCCGTCTTGCGGTAGCAGTCGTTGTTGGTGATGAAGATGAAGGCGCATTGGGGGTTGACACTGCGTATGGAGTCGCAAAGGCGAAGATAGTTCTCTTTGAAAGCCACCGAGTCGAAGTCGGCGGCATGGGCATCGTTGATGCCGATGCCGAAGATGACTAGGTCGGGACGGATGAGGCGGAGGTCGCTGGAGAGGGCGCACTTGAGGTAGTCGGGTACGGCGGCACCGTTGACACCGATGGAGTGGTAGACGATGCCGGGATGGCGGCTGTCGAGCAGCACGCCGGTGAGGGTGAACTGCTGCCCTTTCTGGCAGGGGATGTAGATGTCGATGGAGTCTACCTCTTGGCGCAGGTTGTATACATAGCGGTGGTTGGCACTGTCGATGTAGGAAGGGAGTGCATCGTTGCCTGCGCCGTAGCGGAGCGTGGGGACGATGCCGTCAGGGGTGTGTCCCAGCACCACGATACGGGACACGCCATAGTCGATGGTGCTTTCGTTAGAGAGTATCTGTATGCTGGTCGGCACGTCGTGTGCGGTGATGGCGATGCCGCAGAGGCCTAACGGATATTCGGGCTGTTTGTAGACATTGCGGGTGAGGGTTACTTTCTCTTGGCAGTGTACCTTATAGTCGGCAGGATTGTTGCATTTGGCGGCAGCCGAGTAGGGGAATAGGAGGCCACGGCCATGTACTAGGGTGGGGTATGCGGAGAGTATATTGGTGCGGATGCGATGGGGGAAAGTGCCGGCCTGCACATGCGACCCTCCTATGTGCATGATACTGATGTTGCCCTGTCCGGTGGTGCGCAGGCGGTAGAATTTCTGCATGAATGCCTGCATGGAGGCGGAGGTGCTGTCGTAATGCAATTGGTTTGCCTCGGTATGGAGGAAGGGGTAGTCTTGTGCCCTAATGGAGGAAAGGAAGAAAAGGAATGCCAATAGGGATAGGATGGTTTTAGTCTTGTGCATGGGTTATCTCCTTTCTCATTTTATAGATGGTGTACATATTGTCGAAAGCTTTTGCGAGTCGGTCGCCCATGATGTCCACACCACGTTGGGAGAAGTGCACATAGTCGGCACCGCCAAGTCCTTTTTCTACCCAAGCAGACATGGAGTTGAGTCCGCCCATAGCATCGTAGATGCTCCAATAGGCGGCACCGTGAGCACATGCGGTGTCGCGCAGCGAGGTGATGACTTGGGGTAGGAATGGGTAGGTGTGAATCTCGCCTTCAACGCTGGAACACATGTCGGAGGGACCGATAAAGAGTATTTTGGCTCCAGGGCAGCATTGCCGGAGGCGGTCGATTTGATGCCCCATGTTGTTGCAATAGGCATTGATGGATTTCTGGCTCTTGAGGTAGGGGACGGAGTTGCCACCAAACTGTAGGATGATGAGGCCGATGTCCATCATGCTGTAGGCATCGGCGAGTTGTTGGCGGTTGATTTGTGTGAACTGATGTCCAGAACAGCCGCGCATGGGTATGTTGTCCACCGCGACACCGGGGCCGTTGTCGACCATGATGCCGTAGATGTCGGCGTTGCCGCTGACACTGAGGCGTACCGAGGTGGTGGCACTGTCGAGCTTCCATTGGAACGAGTGTACGCCCTCTTCTTCTTGGTGTTGGTGGTCGGTGTAGCTGCCCTGACGGTCGGCAAAGGTGATGTCGAATGGGCCTGGGCGGTTGCAGAATATGATTTTGAACTGGGAGAACTGGCGTAGGCGGTCGTCGCAGCTGCGGTGGGTGGCGGCGGTGATAGTGCTGGTGGCGGAACCAACCACACGGTAGTCCTGCACCATGGGGCCGTAGTTGCCGGAGGCCCGCACAACGGTGCTGTCGCCAAAGGGTGACTGGCGCACGAGGTCGCCAGTGCCGTAGGTGCTGACAGAGAGGGAGGGGATGAGTGTGGCAAAAGGCACCAGTCCGGGGCCACCGCCACCGAACTTGCCCTGCATGTAGGCACGGAGGCGGTTGGTCATGCGGTCCATTTCGATTTGGGAGTCGCCGTAATGGACGATACGGATGGTGCGGCCGGTGCTTTGGGTCTGTTCAAAGTCGGCAAAGAGAGCGTCGAAGAAGGTGTCGTCGTCGTTGGGGAACCAGAAACGGATATCGCTACTGTCTAAACGGTTGCGGTAGCTGGTGAGAGAGTCGGTTTGGGTCTGCAGCACGGCATCAAGCGAGTCTTGCCGGGCAAGGAATGCCTCGATGTCGAGCTGTTTCTGAGGGTTGAGTATCTTGGTGAGGGTAGGGAAGTGGAGCTTCAGCGAACCCACGGTGACACCTCCTTTAGGGAAGTAGGCACATAGTGTAGCCAGTAGTGCGATGGCTAGCGCAAGGAATAGGAGAGTCTTGTAAGATTTCATCACTTGGACTTCTTCAATTCATTGAGGTCGGCATACATCTGTTCGAGTTTTCGCTGTATGACATAGATTTTCTTCATTTTGTCGCCAGGCAAGGCGGGTGTGCCTAGCATTGTGGAGCCGTCGGGGACAGAGCGTGTGACACCCGACTGGGCAGCGATGGTGACGTGGTTGCCAATGGTGATATGGCCGACGATGCCCACCTGGCCAGCAATGACGCAACCCTCGCCTACCTTGCTGCTGCCCGCACAGGCCGACTGGGCGGCCATGACGGTGTTGCTGCCTACCGACACGTTGTGGGCTATCTGGCAGAGGTTGTCGAGCTTGGTGCCGCAGTGCACGATGGTGGAGCCCATAGTGGCGCGGTCGACGCAGGTGTTGGCACCCAGCTCCACATCGTCTTCGATAATCACGTTGCCTATCTGGTCTATCTTGTTGTAGCTGCCATCGCCGGTGGGGGCAAAGCCGAAGCCGTCGGCTCCGATAACTACACCAGAATGGAGTATGCAGTTCTTGCCAACCTTGCATTCGCGGTACACTTTCACTCCCGGATAGAGGATGGTGCCATCGCCAATCTCGCAGTAGTCGCCCACATATACTTGCGGGTATATCTGCACGTTGCGGCCTATTTTGGCATGGCGGCCTATGACGGCAAATTCGCCCACATAGCAGCCTTTGCCCACCTTGGCAGTGAGGTGGATACGGCTGCGAAGCGAGCGGCCTCGTTTGGGTTTGTTGGCGGTGTTGAACATGTGCAACACCTTGGCGACACACAGGTAGGGGTTGTCTACGCGGATGAGGGTGGCGTTGACGGGGTGTTCTAGCACGAAGTCGCGGGCGATGAGTATGGCGGAGGCTTTGCGCTCGTAGATATAGTGGGTGTACTTGGGGTTGGCAAGGAAGGTGATGCCGCCTTCGTCAACCTCTTCGATGCGGCAGGGCTTCCAGATGAGGGCGTTTTCGTCGCCCTCGACGGTGCCCTTTAGTTTGTTGGCTATTTGTTTGGCTGTGAATTGCATGTTAGGTAGGGGGCTATGTGGGTGTAGGTTTCGTTGTCGATGATGGGTATTTTCAAAATGTCTTCTATGCTGTGATAAGGTCCTTTGGCATCGCGCAATTGCACAATGGCCTTGGCTTGGTAGTAGTCGAGATAGGGATGGTGTTTGAGTTGGTCGAGGGTGACGCTGTTGAGGTCAAGTTGTGTTATGTCGGCAGAGTCGGCGAAGAGATGTGGGGCTATGTCGTTGTATCGTACAGAGTCCATTCCGCGTATCTCCCATAGTTGGCTTTTGTTGACAAATCCGCCCAGTTGGTTTCTGTAGCGGATGATACGTCGGGCAAATGTGGGGCCGATATTGTAGAGCTGCACAAGGTCGAGCGAGTCGGCAGTGTTTAGGTTTAAAGTCAGTTGCTTGTCCTTGTGGTAGATGGTTGTGGGTGGTGGTTCGGTGGAGGGTGGTGTGGGAGTCTTTCTTTGTGAGGTATGATATTGGGGTTGGGGTGTTGGTGGAATATGTTTGTTGGCGACCAAGGATTCTGATTGCCGGGGTAGGTTTGGAGGTGTCGTGTTCTCTGGGATTGCGGGGGTTCGATGGCAGGTCATTATCACCACTAATAGCACCGCTAGCAGAGCTGCCGTGAACCATAGATAGGCTTTCTGGCGTGTCAGTCCTCCGTCCATTCGATAGTGCCTCTTTGGTGATAAATGATTGGGGATTCGAATGCGTCGTCACTCTCAAAGCGGTCGCCGTAGGTGACACGTGGTCCATTCTTGGTTCTGACTGTGGTGTCGGAGTATACGCGGTGTTCGAATTGGTTCCAGGTGAGGTTATGCAGGTAGATGGTGTCGCCTCGTTGCAGGTCGATGATGACTACGCTGTCGCGTACCATCATTTCTTCGCGCTTGTCGTAGCTGACTGCGTAGCGGGCGCGTAGAATGCCGGTAGGTTGCTGGTATCCGTCGTAGAAATACATGTTCACACCCTTGCGGTATTCGGTTTTCGTTTCAGGGGTGCTGTATTGTTCTATTAGCGGGGCAGTCATCAGTAGTTGCAACTTGCCGTTCTCGCTACGTTGAATGTGGGCGTTACGGATGGTGTTATCGGGCAGGGACTGTGGCTCGAATATTTTGGTCTTCTCAATGTCGTTGCCACATGCCGACAATAAGCAGGTAAGAAGCAGGGTTGCTGCCCCACTTCTTATCTGCAATAGGTGTTGTCGGACGTTATTTGCCGACATTTAGCGTGTGCGGATGATGGTGGACTTGCCAATCCAGCCCGGCACTACATAGCTGTTGCCATCGATGAGGTCGAGCATGAAGGCATCGTTCTTCTTGGGGAAGAGGGCGGAGTAGGAGCTAATATATTTGTCGGCAATGGAGATGATGATGTCGGTGGGTTCAACCTGCTTGGCATGGCGAAGTTCGTCGACAGCAGCCCAGTAGGCGGAGCGGCCACCCATGCCGTCGTCGATGCTACGATAGCTTTTGGCATAGACTGTGGCGAGGTTGATATAGGGTTCGCCTTTGGTGTGGTCCTCCTCAGCAGCTTTCAGCAGTGCGGTGCGGGCGGCACTATAGCTACCCATTTCGGCATAGGAAAGTCCCATAATGAGGTATGCCTTATAAAGGTCTTTCTTGTCGGTGAGGTGCTTGACGGCATCCTGCGTGTAGTTGATGGCATCGGCATATTTCTTTTTACCGTAGCACATGCTGCCCATGCGCATGGCGGTGCTGGGCGAAGGCTCCAGTTCGTAAAGGTTCTCGGTGGCGGCAAAGAAGACCTGGTTGTCGGTGCAGCCCTTCTTCATCATAATGTTAGTAATCTTCTTCAGCAGGTCGGTGTTCTTGGGGTCGGCCTCTAGTTTTTTCTGGTAGATGCTGATAAGTTGGTCGCAAGAGGCGTAGGGCGAGAAGGCAGCTTCCACGTTGTTGATATAGCCACTGATTTTGGCTATCTTGGCACTGTCTTCCACGATGGTGTCGCGGATGTTGTCGAGCAGGTCGCTGGCTATGTCATAGTTGTCGATTACCAGTGCGGGGTCTCCAAGCCCAGCCTGCACATAGTCGACGGTGGCTTTGAAGAAAAGGGTGACATAGTTCTCGTCGAGTTGGTCGGCACCTGCTGCGATGGCACTAGCATATATCTCGTATACGCTCTTCACATCTTTGGGACGCAGGGTGCTGAGGGTCTGAGCCTTCTTGGCTAGCACAACGGCTTCTTCGCCAAAGTACTGGATGCGCTGGTCGAACATACGCATCAGTTCGTCGATGTAGGCATCGCGCTCTTCAGCACTCTGAGCGATGTTAATCATCGACTTCATGATGACTTCGCCACGCTGGTAGACGGCTTTGCTGTAGCGGGGGCAGTGCTTGAGGATTTGCCGCCAGGGCTCGTAGCAGTCGGTGTAGCTCTTCTGCTTGTAGAACTCTTGGTAGAGTGAGACGTTGCTGATGCAGGCGATGCTGTCGTCGGGGGTGTCGCCCCACTTGCTTTGGGCGTTGGCAGCGAAACTCATGCTGAGGGCGGCTGCCGCGATAATGACAATTTTCAGTTTTTTCATTGCTAACAATTGTTATCGGTTTATTTTTTAGTATTGTTTGTTTGCGATTTATTGTGAGTGTTTTTATTTTGTCTGGCTAGAAAAACTAGTAATACTAGTAGCATTAGTTATATTTTCTCTTTACAAACCATCTCTCGCACGAGCCGATAGTGAGGCCGATGGTAAGGCAGTCGCGGCGCAGAAGGTCGGAGTTGCCGAAACTGGAGTAGCCTAAGGCAAGGGTGAGAACTGAACGCCCTTTGCGCATGGGCAGGCTGAACCCCATTCCACCACCTATCTCGTCGAGGGAATACTGCTGGTTGCCCACTTCGAGAGCCAGTCGTCCGCTGTTGTAGTAGAGGCCTGCACTGATGCCTATGCGCCGCCAATAGCTGCCAGCGTCGGCATCGCCCTTCCATTCGCCACCGAGGGCTACACGGTAGTTGGTCTGCTCGCGTAGGGCAGAGGCTCCGAATATGTTATAGTCGGGGTTCTCTATATAGCGTAACCCGCTATAGGGTGCATAGTAGCCGTCGAGAGCCACCTCCCAACGGTTGTTGCGTTCAAGCGAGAGCCCTACACCCAAGGCGAGAGGTTGTTCCAGTTGGCTATAGTAGTTGTTGGGCGTTCCTTGCAGGGGGAAGATGGTGTCGAACAGGTATTCTGCTCCGTTGGCACCATAGTAGGTATACACCAACGCCTCGTCGTTCAGCTGCATGGTACGGGGCAGGTGGCAGGTGGCTCCCAGATGCAGGGTGTGCCGCTCGCCTATGGGTTGGTGGTATTGCAGTCCGAGGTCAACAAGTAGGTTACTGACGTAGCTGTTTTTCTGGCGGCGGCTATTGACGCAGTAGGTGCTGTCGTTGCCTTGGAATTCATAGGTAATGGCACGAGTGATAGAGCCACCCAGGTAGTTAAGGTTGAAACCCAGCGACAGCCGTTTGCCGATATTGAAAGCACTGCCCCAATAGTATTGTGTCACACCACCGTTGCCAGCATACACCGTCTTCACGTCACTGAGGGTAAGGGGGTCGAAATGTGTCTGTATCGACTCGTAGTTCACCGTACTGTAAGGCAGTATGCCTGCCGACATCTTTAGCCACTTGGTTATGGGGAAGGCGATGGTGAGGTAGGCTATGTTGCCGTCGGCATCGGTCTGACTGTTGACATCGTCGCGCAGCACACAACTTTGAATGTTCACGCCTATATCGAACACAAAACTTTCCGTCTCCACGGCGGCATAAGAGGCGGGGTTGAATGGGTTGATGGTGTTGCGGCTCGAACGGCTGAATACTGTGCCGCCCATGCGGTAGGCATTGGGGTGGCTGAAGGGTAAGTCGCTAGAACCTATGCCGTATTGTGAGAATGGGATGTTGAAACCGTTCTGCGCTTCTACGCCACCGCCCAAACCCAGCAGCATTGCCAATGAGATTATTATGCTATACTTTTTCATTCAGTGTGAGTATATACGATTTAGTTTTTATCTTTATGTTTAATTACCTCGTTCAATCCAATCATCACCAAGTGGGGCTCCATTAGGGGGTCGCCCACCTGCAGTAGTCCACCTCCCCATAGCCTCTCGGCATCGCCCCCAGTGAGCAGCACCTGCACACGGCTGCCCTGCTGGCGGTAGTGCCGCACAAACCCCTCTACTTCATAGCGTGTGGCAGTCAGCACGCCCGCCGTCATCGACTCGCGGGTGCTGCGGCCTGCCACGCACTCCTCTTCGCCACCGATATTTTCCAATAACGGCAATTTTGCCGTAAAAGTATGTAGGGCGCGAAACTTCATCTCAATTCCTGGCAGGATGGCACCTCCGCGATACACCCCTTCGGCATCCAGATAGTCTATCGTGATGCAGGTGCCGGCATCCACTATCACCTTCGGGCAGCCCTCTTTGCCAATCTTTTGTGCACCGCAGGCGGCGGCTATGCGGTCGGACCCCAATGTCTCGGGTGTGGCGTAGTCCAGCACGATAGGCAGTGGGGCAGTGGAGGTGAGTCGTTGCACATCTGCTCCGTCTAATCCCAAGGCATGCAGGTCGGCATTGCCAGTGGCACAGACGATGATGCCCAGTACCCCTTCGCAAGGCAGCCCCTCGTCCATATAGCCGCACCGCACCAGTTGGTCGCCCTCAAAGAGTGCCCATTTGCTGCGGGTATTGCCTATGTCAATTGTCAGGTTCAAAGGGTTAAGGTTTTGGGGTTAAAGGGTTATATATTGATATGATTAAAAGGGTTTTAGGGTTATACGTTGATATGTTGATATGTTGTGCGGCAGTACGTATGTCCACTGGACATCCTTAATCCTCTTTAGAGGGGTGCCACGAAGTGGCGGGGTATGTTCTTTCAACTTTCAATTTTCAACTTTATTGTCACTGGCGACACGCCGGCCATTGTACATATTCATCGCCTTGTCCACTCCCATAGTGCAGAAGCAGCGCACTGCGTCGCACGCCTTCTCAATCTTAGTGTCCAGTTCGGCATGCTCCTCTTCGGTGAATTTGCCAAGCACATAGTCCACTTGGTGTCCACGGCTGAAGTTGCTGCCCACGCCGATGCGCAGGCGGCTGTAGTTGCCGCTACCCAGTGCTGCCTCTATGTTGCCCAGTCCGTTGTGGGTGCCCGCGCTGCCTTGTTTCCTCATACGCAGGGTGCCAAGAGGCAGGGCTATGTCGTCAGCTATCACCAGCAGGTTATCCTGTGGTATCTTCTCCGCCTGTAGCCAGTAGCGCACAGCCTCGCCACTGAGGTTCATATAGGTGGTCGGCTTAATCAGCACCATTGTGCGTCCCTTGAGGCGTAGTTCTGTGCGGTAGGCTCTGCGTTCTAGCGACCACACCGCGTTCACATTGTTAGCACGTGCCTGTCGCACCATTTCGTCCAGCACCATAAAGCCCACATTATGTCGTGT
>CAZTVH010000069.1:0-9552 GCA_964616965.1 uncultured Bacteroidaceae bacterium
CATTGCCGAGGCCGATGTCTCTGCGCTGACGGTCAGCCCCAATCCTGCCAACGGTCGCTGTATGGTGAGCCTTGACGTCGTTACGCCTGCCGAGCTAAAACTGTACGGCACCGACGGGCGTTTGCTTCAAACCATTGTCTACAAAGGCACACCCATCGAGTTGCAGCTACCCTCGCAAGGCGTGTACCTGCTGCAGGCCACTACCGCCAACGGCACATCCATCCGCAAAGTAGTCAACAAGTAAACCGTTATGGCTTTGATTTCACACTGTTTGGCAACCTGCTCACTAATCTTTGTATTGGTGGGCAGTTGCTCTTTGCCCACGACTCCCAACGTGGCGGGCGACAGCCTTGCCGTGCCCCCCAACATAGAAATCCCCTATTATGAAGAAGGAGAACGGGAACACATCATCTATTACGAGGGGTTCACCGTTTCGTACAACCACTCCACGCTAGTGCCCAACTGGGTGGCATACGAGCTGACAGCCTCCGAACTCAACGGCTATTACGACACCAAGAGTTCCAACTTCAGCCGCGACCCCAACCTAAGAGGCAAACAGGCATCGCGCGAGGACTATTCCCGCTCAGGCTGGGACAAAGGGCACATGTGCCCCAAGGCCGACCTCCGCTGGTCGGAGAAGGCCTATTGGCAGAGCCACTATTTCCCCAACATCTGCCCGCAGAACCACGACCTCAACCGCTACGACTGGAACACGCTGGAGAAGCGCGTCCGCACGCTGGCCGGACGGTATGACACCGTGTGGGTGGTCTGCGGCCCCATTTTCGAGAAGGGAGAGTACGGCACCATCGGCGATGCCCATGTGCAGGTGCCCGACTACTTTTTCAAGGCCTTGCTGATACGCACGGCTGACGGTTTTTCGTCCGTTGCCTTTGTGATGCACAACGACGGACAGCACCACAAGCTGCGCGACTATGCCTACACTGTCAACGAACTGGAACAACGCATTGGTCGCGACCTTTTCCCCGCCTTAGACGACAGCATAGAGGAGACGGTCGAAGACACTATCGACTGGCACTGCTGGGAGAGGTAAGAAAATCATTCTCCTCCCACAGAGCCTTCTCTGGCACCCGTTTGGGCGCGGCTCTCCAGTTCCATCTTGCCGAAACGCAGCGTGGCCCCGAAGGTCACATAGCGGCTGGTGTATTTCGAGTCTGAAATAGTGGTGTTGTAGGGATTGATGTTGGTGCTGCCCCAGCTGTTCCAATTGAAGATGTCGCTGGCGTTGAAGTAGAGCGACAATTTGCGGTCGAAGAAATCGGCGCTCATGCCCAGGTCAATGCCTTTGCGCTCGTGGCTCAACGTCAGGATGCTCCAGCCATGCCCGATGCTGTTGTAATAGCCGCTGACGAATACCTCCAGCTTGTTCCACAGCTTGGCCCACACCTTGCCGCGTATGTTCCATGATACCATTCTATCCTCCACTGGGGGGGCACCTGCGCGTACAATGACGCTGTACCAGTCGTCGGTCAGCCCCGCGTTGAGGCGCACGTTGAAGAACCCCGAAGGACGGTACATGCAGTTGGCGTTGAGTGTGAAACGTCGGTTGTCGCTGCAGTTGAAAGGCATACGGTAGTCCACCACACGGCCAAAGAATGCCACATAGCGGGCATCGGTGATGGTGTTGATGTCGTTCAGCTCGGCACGGTAGGAGGCATTCATACCCACCGAACCAAACTTTGCAAAATACTTGTTCCACGACAGGTCGGCATTATGCATGTAGCTGGGCTCCAACAATGGGTTGCCAGTCGAGAAAGTCTCTACACCATATTTTTCGTAGCGGGTCATCATGCCGGCCGTGGGTTTTATGGTGTTCATTCGGTAGCTGAGGCTGAAATTGTGCATATCCTTGGTGCTGTAGCTCATATTCACCGAGGGGGAGAAGGTGAAGTTGTGTGTCTCAACGTCGTATTCGGGCAGGCCATCATGCCAGTCTTTCATGTATTCATAGCTTCCCCGTCCGCCCAACTTCAAGGTGAAACCGCCCCATTTGCGTCGCCATGTGAGGTAGCCGTCTAGGCTGCGACCCGGTGTGTGATTGGTGTCGGACATCAGGTAGTCGCTGAAGAACGTGTTTTGGGCGTAGTCGAACGTGTCGCGTCGGTAGTAGTCGTTGTTTCTTTCCATGCCGAACTCAATGCCCATCTCAATCTCGCCGTTCTTGCTGTAGGGCAGCGAGTAGTCCACTCCCAGTGAGCCACTGCCGTCGAACATCTTGTGCCAAGTATGCTCGTTGTAGCTCATCTGTGGTTGGAAGGGATAGGTACACTCTTTTTCGGCACCGCCGTTATATCCCCAGAAGTTGCCGTTGAAATTCACCGACAGGCGGTGCCCCTCGTTGTTAAATTTGTGGGTGAAGTCGATGCCGCCGTAGCCGCCATAGTTCATATTGTGGCTGCGACTCAGGGTTGTGTTGTCGTAGTTGCCGGGGTTGGACAGATACTCCGTGCGCGTCATCGTTCCATCGGACTCGTCTTTTGAAAAGCTCGGATAGGTACCAAACCAGCCCGATATACTGTTCATCGAGTCAAATGCATAACTAGCATTCAGGTTGGCCCAGATGAAGTGGTTGCGGCTGTTGCCGATATTTTTGTAGTCCCATTCGCGCGAGAGCACGCTGTCCTCGTCGAACATGCTACCGCCGCCGGTGCGGGTAAACTCGCTCTTGCTACCACTATAGCTTACATATGCGCTGATGTTGAACTTATCGTTGCTGTAGACATAGGAGAGCCAGGGCGAGATGGAGGGGCGGGACGAGCCGTTGGCTCCCACACTGAAAAACGAGTTCTTCAACATCCGCTGATTGGTGACGATATTCACCACGGGACTGCCGCCACCGTAGCGTGCCGAGGGGTTCTTCATCACCTCGATGCGGTCGATGCTGTTGGCTGGCAGCATCTTGATATATTGTTTTAGGGCTTCTCCTTCGAGGTGCGACGGACGGTCGTTAATCCACACCTCCACGCTGGCTCCGTTGAGGGTGACGTTGCCTTCCACGTCCACCTCCACGCCGGGCGCGTTCTGCAAGGCGTCGCTGGCATTACCTGTCTGTATGGAGGCATCCTCCGCCACGTTGTAGAGGTCTTTCTCGCCATCCACGGTGTAGAGCGGGCGCTTCTCCGTCACCTTCACCACGTCCAGCAGCATGGCCCCTTCGTGCATCACCAGGGTGCCCATGTCAATCTTGCCCAGCCCCGTGGGGCCGCCGTCGCGCGTATTGGGCACCGCCACAAACTGTGTCTCATAGCCCATTGCCGACAGGCGCAGCACTGTGGCTAGCGTGTCGTTTTTGATGCTAAACACCCCTTGCTCGTCGGTAATCACGCCCCGCAGAAACGTCGTGTCCGTCGCCCGCATCATGGCGATATTGGCAAAGGGGATGGGCTGCTTGTCCTTTGCGCTCTGCAATTTACCTGTTACAATTTGTTGGGCGTCGACGTTGCCGCCCATGGCAAGTGCTATAAGACATGCCACCCATGTCAGTTGTCGGTACTTCATCGGATTGGTTTTTTTTCAGTTAAAACACACTCAAAAGTTAATCGCATAACGACATAACGCATAATTCCATCCTTTAGTATGTCTCCCCCCATATTTCTTAGCGCGAATTATAGTCTGGCATGCCGTTGCAGGTGCGCCACCCCTTCCCAACCCACCAACGCCAGCACTTGGCAGTTTCCGCCCACACAACGCACGCACACACAGCCCTTCCCATACCCATTTGCCCTTCTGCCCTCCCCTACTCCTGCCCCACACATCCTACCGGTTTCCACCAGTAGCGGGGCCGTTATCCGCTCCCTGGAGTGGAAATGATTTGGAGAAAGAGCAGAGATGGAGCAGAAAACGGAGGGAGGGGACATTGAATTCGGCACACTTACACCATGCCATACCCCCTGCGTGCGCCCACAAATCTTAATCAGCTTTTTTAGTTTTATCGATATATTCTATTTTTTTTGTATTTTTGCACGATGAATACTAACGCGGAACGGACCATGAAAGAAAGGCATAACTCATTGATAATTTTGAAGTCAACACTCGGAAGGCTCCCGTCGTATTATTGCGAAATCGAAAATCGCATAGCCCGTGGAGAGGAATTTGTCTCCTCCACCTCCATAGCCGAGAGCCTCGGCATCAACCCCGTGCAGGTACGCAAAGATTTGGCGAGTATCAGTTCCGAGCCCGGCCGCCCTAAAAAAGGGTTTCACATTGACAAATTGCTCGAAGATTTAAAAAGATTCTTAGGATATGACCGCTACGACGAAGCCGTGCTGGTAGGTGTTGGCGCGCTAGGACATGTGCTGCTACACTACGGAGGCTTCGACAAATATGGCCTTGACATAGTGGCTGGTTTCGACATCGACCCCAAGGAAAAAAAGGTGGGCGAAAAGCATGTGCTTCACATAGATAAAATGGTCCCGTTCCTCAAACGCACGCACATCAACATCGGCATCATCGCCGTCCCCACTTCCGAAGCCCAAGGCGTGGCCGACATGCTGGTATCGGCAGGCATACAGGCTATCTGGAACTTCGCCCCCACCACGCTCAATCTGCCTGACAATATCCTTGTCAAAAACGAAAATCTCGCCGCCTCCCTCGCCGCCCTCTCCTCTGAACTGCACCGACGACGGTAGCCGCGACCAAAGATTTTTGATGAAAGAGAAATGGTATTTTCACTTTTTTTATCGATAAAAAAGGTATAATTGAAGAAAATGTCGTATATTTGCAATGCAAAATGGGAACGACCATTTGTGCAAAAATGCAAAATATCAATAGAATAGACATAAAAACAACTTAGAAAAATGACAAAAACTCAGAATTTTCGCGCCGAGAGCGACCTTCTCGGCACAAAAAACGTCCCTGAAGAGGCTTTATACGGTGTCCAAACGGCACGCGCCATGGAAAACTTTCATATCAGCGGCCAGTTGTTGAGCAACTACCCCAACTTTATCCGCGGCATGGCCTTCACCAAAAAGGCTGCTGCTATGGCCAACGTCGAGGTGGGTATGATTACCCCTGAGCAGGGCGAAGCCATCATGTGGGCTTGCGACCAACTGATAGACGGCAAACATCACGACCAATTCCCCATCGACATGATTCAAGGAGGTGCCGGAACCTCCACCAACATGTGCGCCAACGAGGTGATTGCCAATCTCGCCCTGGAACGCATGGGACACCAGCGCGGCGAATACCAGTACTGCTCGCCCAACGACGTGGTGAACGCCAGCCAGAGCACTAACGATGCCTACCCCTGCGCCATACACATGGCTCTTGCCCTCGAACATTTGATTTTGATGCCCCACCTGGAACAGATGATTGCCTCACTCGACAGCAAGAGCAAGGAGTTTGCCCATGTCGTTAAGATGGGACGCACCCAGCTACAGGATGCCGTACCGATGACTCTAGGCCAGTCGTTTGGAGCTTTCGCAGACTCGCTGCGTGCGGAATATAGGAATTTGCGCCTCACGGCTGACGAGTTTCTCGTGGTCAACATGGGTGCCACCGCTATCGGTACGGGCATCTGCTCAAAGCCGGGCTACAGCGAGGCCTGTATCAAGGCTCTCCGCAAAATCACCGGGTGGAACATATCACTGGCAGACAATCTTATAGAGGCTACCAGTGCCACCACTTGCATGATTGCCTATAGCGCAGCCTTGAAACGACTGGCTATTAAAATCAACAAGATGTGCAACGACTTGCGCCTCCTTTCCAGCGGCCCCCGCTGCGGCTTGAACGAAATCCATCTGCCCGAACGCCAACCAGGGTCGAGCATCATGCCCGGCAAGGTAAATCCTGTCATCCCCGAAGTGATGAACCAGGTGTGCTACCGTGTCATCGGTAACGACATGACCATAAGCCTCGCCAGCGACAACGGCCAGTTGGAGCTCAATGTCATGGAACCCGTCATCGCCTACACCATCTTCGAAAGCATACATCTGCTTGAGAACGGCCTCGACACCTTGAGAACCCTCTGCATCGACGGCATTGTGGCCAACGAGGAGCACTGCCGCCAACTGGTGGAACACAGCATCGGCATCGTCACCATTCTCAACCCCATTATCGGTTACAAGCAGAGCACGAAGATAGCCAAGGAGGCTGCTGAGACTGGTAGAGGTGTGTACGAGCTGGTGTTGGAACACGGCCTGCTGACGAAAGAGCAGCTGGACCGCATCCTGAGGCCTGAGAACATGATTAAACCTGTTGAAATAGAAATGTAAAATAGTTTGTTATGATAAAAATCAAGAAAGGTCTTGACTTGCCGATAGCCGGTGTCGCGGAGCGTGAGATTACTTACGCCCACGACATCGGCTCATACGCCGTGCGACCGACAGACTATGTGGGGTTGGTCCCCCGGTTGTTGGTGGCAGAGGGCGACAGGGTCTCGGCAGGTGAAGCACTGTTGTGCGACAAAAACGACGAGCGTGTGCGATTTGTTTCGCCTGTGAGCGGTGTGGTGAAGAGGGTGGTGCGCGGAGAGAAGCGCAAGCTGCTGGCCGTCGTGGTGGAGCGTGACGGTGACATGGCGACAGCTGCCTGCCAGAAAGGTACGCTCAGGGAGTCGATGCTGTGGCAAGGGCTGTGGCCTATGCTGAGGCAAAGGCCTTTCGGTACGGTGGCCAACCCTGACGACACCCCCAAGGCCATTGTGGTGAGCTGTTTCGACAGTGCACCGCTGGCACCCGACTACGACTTTGCCTTACGGGGTCGTGAGCAAGACTTGTGCAAGGGGTTGGAGGCTTTGGCTTCGCTCGGCGCAGGCTGCCTGTATGTGTGTTTCCGACCGGGACAACGACTGGCAACGGCGGTAGGACAATATGCCCCGCTGCATCGCGACGATGTGAGGACCGTGTTTGTCGAGGGGCCTCACCCGGCAGGGAATGTGGGCACGCAGATTGCACAGCTTTGCCCCATCAACAAGGGCGAAACGGTGTGGACCATGACACCGCAGGATGTGGCCGTGCTGGGGCACTGGGTAGAGACTGGCGAGTATCGCCCGGAGCGTGTGATAGCCGTGGCAGGCCCACAGGCGAAAAATCCGCACTACTACCGCATTATGGCGGGGGCGAGCATGGAGCGTATTGTGCGTTCGCAGATGCTGAATCCCGACTACCCCGCATTGACGATGACCGACGAGAGCCTGAATCAGGTCCGTGTGGTGTCGGGCAATGTGTTGAGCGGGGAACAGATTTCCCCGGACGGTTTTATCGGTGCATACGACAGCCTGCTGACTCTGCTGCCCGAAGGCAACTATTACGACTTTATGGGATGGCTGTTGCCGGGTTTGAATAAGTACAGTTTCAGCCGCACCTTTGTGTCGGGGTTCCTGCAGTTGCTGCGCAAGGCGAAGTTGATACATGACGAGGTGATTGACTATCGCTTCGACACCAGCACGCACGGCGGAGTGCGTCCGCTAGTGTTCACGGGTGATATGGAGCGGGTGTTCCCGTTCGACATCTACCCGCTGCAGCTGCTGAAGGCCTGCATAGTGGGTGACGTGGAACTGATGGAGAAGCTGGGCATCTACGAGGTGGAGCCGGAAGACTTTGCCCTGTGTGAGTTTATCGACCCGTCAAAGACCGAGATGCAGGCGGTGATTAGAGAGGCTTTGGAGAAATTAAGAAAGGAGGCCCTGTGATGTTTGAGAAGTTAAGATCGTTCATAGACAAGATTAAGCCCAACTTTGTCGAAGGGGGCAAGTTTGCGTGGCTGCAGAGCACCTTTGAGGCGTTTGAGACCTTTGCCTTCACTCCCAACACGGTGACGACCAGGGGCAGCCATGTGCGTGACGCAGTGGACATGAAACGTGCCATGATTACGGTGGTGATAGCGTTGCTGCCCGCCTTGCTTTTCGGCATGTGGAACACGGGCTACCAGACTTCGCTGACGGCGGAATGGTGGCCTTACGAACAAGGGAGCGCTGCCAGCTGGTGGTACTGCCTGTGGTTTGGTTTTTTGAGAATGCTGCCATTGATAGTGGTGTCGTATGTGGTGGGCTTGGGCATAGAGTTTATGTTCGCCCAGATACGTCATCACGAGGTGAACGAGGGCTATCTGGTGACGGGACTGATTATCCCGATGATAGTGCCTGTCACCACTCCGTTGTGGCAGTTGGCACTGGCGGTGGCATTCGCCGTGGTGCTGGGCAAAGAGGTGTTTGGCGGTTCGGGCATGAACTTCCTGAACCCCGCCTTGGTGGCGAGGGCATTCCTGTTTTTCAGCTATCCCACCCACATGTCGGGCGACACGGTGTGGATTGCTGCCGACTTGTGGGGCAGCGACGCCATAGCGGGTGCCACCCCGCTGGGAGAGCTGGCGGCAGGCACGATGCCGAAAGCCTCAGTAATGGACATGCTGATAGGAACCGTTCCGGGCAGCACCTGCGAGACATCGGTGATAGCCATCCTGTTGGGCGCACTGGTGCTGTTGGTAAGCGGCATAGGCAGTTGGCGCACCATGCTGGCGGTGATGCTTGGCGGTGGTGCGATGGGACTGCTGTTTAACTGCATCGGTGCTAACGCCTATATGCAGTTGCCGTTCTACTACCACTATTTGATGGGAGGCTTCATGTTCGGTGCCGTGTTTATGGCCACCGACCCCGTCACCTCGGCGCAGACCAACACGGGCAAGTGGATATACGGCCTGTTGATAGGCCTGTTTGCCGTGTTGCTGCGAGTGGTTAACCCCGCCTACCCAGAAGGGATGATGTTGAGCATACTGCTGATGAACAGCTTTGCCCCGCTGATTGACCATTGTGTGGTGGCACGGAATATAAGGCGGCGAGCGAAGCGAGCCGCGAGAAAGGAGGCTCGGGTATGAAGAATTTTAGCAACAGGTATATCTTTACCTACTCCGCCGTATTGGTGGCATTGGTGGCATTGGTGCTGACGGCAGTCAGCATAAGCCTAAAGCCTTTGCAGCAACGCAACCAACGGGTGGAGCAGAAACAGATGATTCTTAAAACCATTGGCATTGCAAGTACACCCAACGATGCCGAAGAGCTGTATGCCAAGCATATTGAGGAGTGTGAGGAAGAGGGACTACCCTACTACCGCTACGATGGCGGTGTGGTAGTGCCAATGCACGGCAATGGGCTATGGGGTCCTATCTGGGGCTACATGGCACTCGACAGCAACATGACCGTAGTGGGTGCCGTGTTCGACCACAAGGGCGAGACCCCCGGACTGGGTGGCGAGATTGCCACCGAGCAGTTTGCCTCCCGTTTTGTAGGCAAGAGCATGAGCAAGGAACCCATTCGTTTGAAGAAAAATGCCGACAAGTCGTCGCCCTACGAAGTGGATGCCATCAGTGGGGGCACGATGACCAGCAACGGCGTTACCGACATGTTGGAAGCGACGCACAAACAGTATTTCACCCTATTATTTGGCTGCCATGATGAAAAATAAGAATTGGAAATTGATAACACTGCCGTTCAACAAGCAGAACCCTATCACGGTGCAGGTGCTGGGTGTCTGCTCCTGCCTGGCTGTGACGGCGCAACTGAAACCCGCCGTGGTGATGGCCCTGTCAGTGACGGTGGTG
>CAZTVH010000070.1:0-9551 GCA_964616965.1 uncultured Bacteroidaceae bacterium
ATTCACCACTATCTTCTCCAATTGTATCGTCTCGGGCAGCCCTGAACTGGTGGTTTCCTCTTCTTCCTCCTCATCACCTTTGGCGAAGATGTCGAGGTTGCTCCAACCGTCAGGCGCGGTATACAGATTGGCAGTGGCATCGTCCACCCTCAGCTGCCGCACGATGATGGAACGGTCTTTGAGGAACGCCTTCAAGTCCAATCCCACCGTCAGCGAACGGATGCGTGCCAGCGTATCGTTCTGCACCGCATTATCCGCCAGTGCATTGTCGGCAGGCAGCTCGTATGGGTTCACCAGCACCACATTCTCCACCTCCACACCCACGTTGGGCCATGTCTTGAAAAGCGACAGGTCGACCCGTTCAAAATGGTTTTCGCACAATAAATGGTCGTCCGCCAGCTTATTGACGATGGCGGTCAGCCTCGCAGGAGTGAACAGCAGCCAGCAGGCCACTGCCACCACTATCGCCACCAATCCCAGCAACGAACCCAGCGAGATTAGCGCTATTTTCCAACCTTTTTTCATGATAGTTTCTTTAGAAACACCTGCTTATTGCCATAAATGTCCTTCCACTCCAGCCGTGACTCGGTTTGTGTCACCACCGTGTAGTCGTAGTAGACATGCTGTCCCATCTCTCCGTAGAAGTCAAGGCGCAACTGGTCTTCTTCCGTCGACCAGTTGAACTTGATTCCCTCACCCTCTTGCACATCTTCCGACTCGTCCCACGTCTCGCCGGTGTAGTCAGCGTCATAACGCCAATATTCCTGCATATTGGTCTCTTTCTGCCACTTGCCCACCATCATCGAGTCGTTTACCTCCACAGGTGTCACCTCCTCGGTGCAGCCGACAAACAATAGTGGCACAACTGCCAGCAGCAACAAAGCCGCTAAAGTTCTTATTTTCATCTGTCTAAAATATATACGTTGCGATAGGTTCTGCCGTGTCCGCTATAGTCAAGTCCATAGCCCACAATAAAGTCGTTCTCTATCGACTTACCCACATAGTCAATCTTGAAATCCTTCTTGAAATTGCCCGGTTTGAAGAAGAAGGTGCAGATGGCGATGCTGGCAGGCTCCCGTTTCTTCAACTCCTTAATCATAAACTCCATCGATATACCGCTATCCACTATGTCCTCTACAATAATCACGTCGCGACCCGTGCATCTGTCGGGAAAACCCATCACCTTGGTCACCTCACCCGTCGACTCCAAGCCCTCATACGAGGTGTAGCGCACAAACGACACCTGCGCGTCGAAATCCATTTGGCGCGTCAAATCTGCCACAAACAGATAGCTGCCCGTCAGCACCGGACATATTATAGGGTCTTTCCCTTTGTAGTCGCGCGACAGCTCGTCAGCCAAACGTTTCACCGTTGCCTGAATCTCAGCCTCTGACATATAAAGCCGGAAAGTCTTGTCTAAAACTTGGATTTTTTCCATAGTGGTAATAAATTGTTATCGAATCATAATAAACGTAAAAACATTTTTTTTATTGTATAAATATCTCAATAAGCGTATAATCATTGCAGGAATAGACTATCTGGGAATTCGTCATCTGTTGGTCACAAATTTCACAATGCAATCGATACAAATAGGACGTTTCGACACCTCATCGATGAAGACGTTTGCTGGATGCATGTCCTCAAGTGCAATCCTGTCTGATATATAGTTCACTCCTTGACCATTCCTGTTATCTCGAAATCCCATCCTCAACACAACGGCATCTATTTCTTCCTTCGTAGCCAATCGAAGACAGCGAACATACGGCTGAACAAGGATGATTCGAAAAAGACCATCAGCATCACGAGTAAAACCAATGACAAGCATCACAGTCTCAGGGAAGATGGTGTTGTGCAGGACAATGGCATCAAGTGCTTTCTGTGTGATGGAGTATATCGAAGCCCTCTCTTTTAGCACAGCAGGCGAACCTGCTCGATAATATACTTTGGCTTCTGCTCCTTGTGCAATCATGGGGCCAAAGCCCTCACGCAATACGCTGTCGGAAGATTCCACCCACAGATGGGTGGATTTTGCCCATTGTTCAATAAGCCGCTCCTGCAGTTCGTCTATTTGCCAGTTTGCTGGGCTTCCTTGGCAGCCTGCAGCATTGCCACTTGCTGCAAGGCTTCTTGTAGCGTAGCTTGCGACGATGGACGCCCCAATGAGAGCCGGACCTGCCTTACAGAGTCCTGAATGCTCTTGTTGATTAAATCGAGGAAAGTCTGTGGTTCCATTTTCTATATCATTAATCAGTCCATCTATGATTCTTAGCGTTGGCTCCTTGAAGCCATCAGCAGCTATAGCATCATATATGTCTTGAATACTTCTCATGACAGCATCATAACGTCATTCTAGGCATTTTTTATTATGTTACTCCCCTTAGGCTACTCTTCCTCCCGCTCGGCGCTGTCGAGCACCAGACGGAAGCCGTAGAAACTATAGCCGAAGTCGGGCAGGTACCAGCTGCGCTCAAACACGCTGCAACCCCACGTCGGGCTGTTGAAGCAGCCGCCACGCAGGATGCGGTTCTCGCCATCCTTGGGCCCCTGCGGGCAGTTCTGCGGCTGCGCCGTATAGGCCTCCATCCAGTCGCTGCACCACTCCATCACGTTACCCCCCATATCATACAGACCCAGCTCGTTAGGTTTCAGCCGACCCACGGGATGGCTGCGTCCGCCGCTGTTGGTGCCAAACCAGCACACCTCCCACGGCTGGCTCTGCGTGCCCGGATAGACGGTGTTGTGCCCCCGTGCTCCTCCGCGTGCCGCAAACTCCCATTCCGCCTCCGTGGGCAGCCGGAAGCGGTAGCCGGTCGTCTGGCTCAGCCGTGCTATGAATATCTGCACATCGTTCCACGACACCTGCTCCACGGGCAGGCTGTCGTTGCCCGTCCATTTCGACGGGTTCTCACCCATCACCGCCACCCACAATCCCTGTGTCACTTCATACTGCCCTATGTAGTAGCCGTTCAGCGTCACACGGTGTGTGGGCAGCTCGTCGGCATAAGTGTGTTTCTCGCCTCGCGGATGCGTGCACCCCATCGTAAAACTGCCCCCCTCTACCGGCATCATGCGGAAATAGCGGTCGCCCACATACACCAGCAACGCCCCGTCGTCCACTTCTACCAAGAACGACAGTGCCTCCGCCTCCACGCCACGTATCTCTGGCAGGCCCACCGCCGTTATGGTCAGCCCCTCACCCGCCTTCACCCCTTTGCCCACGGCACCCGTCAGCCCCGTGAGCGGCTCGGTATACCGTCCGCCGTCGATAGCCACACGGACACATATATCGGCCGGTTTGTCGAGCGAATAGGTGATTGTCAGCGTGTCGTGCACCACGGCAAACGACACGTCCGTCACCGTCTGTGCCCGCAGGGAGAGGCAGCAGGCAAGCATCAGCAATATGGCGGTGAGTCTCTTCATAGAGCAAAAGGTGGGTTGCGGCAAGCCTTGGCGGCTATGCCATGTGTGCGTCGCTCCACGCCTCAGGATTCTTGCGCCAGTTGGCAAGCGACTCCTGGTCGGCGGCACGGATATATTCCTCTTGGCACGCCACCTCAATCAAGGTGTCGTAGTTGGTGAGCGTGTGCAGCTCCACATTGGCATCCTCGAAATTCTTCGCGGCCACATCCAACCCGTAGGTGAATATCGCCACCATGCCCTTCACGTTGCAGCCCCGTTCGCGCAACGCATTGACGGCGATAAGGCTGCTCTTGCCCGTCGACACCAGGTCCTCGATGACCACCACCGACTGGCCCTCATGTATCTCGCCTTCAATCTGGTTGGTCAGACCGTGGCTCTTCGCCTCCGACCGCACATACACAAAGGGCAGCCCCAACTCTTGCGCCACCAGCGCACCTTGGGCTATGCCGCCCGTGGCCACGCCGGCAACCACGTCGATGCCGCACCACGTCTTATTGATGACCTCCACGAAGCTCTGACGGATGAAAGTTCGGATTTCGGGGTAGGACAGAGTCACTCGGTTGTCGCAATAAATAGGTGATTTACGACCCGATGCCCATGTGAAAGGGTGTTCGTTATTAAGCTTTATCGCTTTGATTTGCAGTAAGAAATTAGCCATCTGTATGGCCATGTTGTCATTAGTTTTCATACCGCAAAGATACACATTTTTTTTCTTTTGGCAAAAATAAAATGCGCCTTACGCTTTTTTTTAGCACCCCCTGCCGAAAACCGCCTTTCACCATGCCTTCCTCCGTCATTCGGTCAATTTCGACCCTTTAGAGGGCCGTTCTCCGTTCATAACCATAATGAAGGAGCGAAGATGAAGGGTATATGAAGCGCAAAGCAGTGGGAGCCACGAGGGTGGAAAAGGGTGAGGAAAAGGTGTTGGAGTGATTTTTTATGCGGAAGCAAAATAATTTTGGACAAAAGTCGTTATCAACTTTTGATGAAAACAATTATTATTTCGTACCTCGACAACTATTTGTACTACAGCACCGACTGGGGCGACAACTTTACTGTCTATGGCGGCGACTATGTGATAGGCGACGACGAGCGGCTGGACGACTGTTTCGCCCTGCTGTGCGAGGGGAACGACGTGGCCGTACATGGAAGTCATGGAATCAGACACTTGCACGAATACCTCAGCACCCACTACCGCACGGTGAAGGCGGCGGGAGGGGTGGTCGAAGCTCCTGACGGCGAGTTGTTGGCCATATTCCGCGAAGGCCGCTGGGACCTGCCCAAAGGGATGGTGGAGCGCGGCGAGACGCTGGCAGAGGCCGCCATTCGAGAAGTGGCAGAAGAGACTGGGATATGCAACGTCGCACTCAACAAGCTGATAACAAAGACCTACCATATTTACGACAAATACGGTGGCTGGCACCTGAAGCAGACCAGCTGGTTTGCCATGCAGGCCCGCGACAAACAGACTGCCTCGCCCCAAAGGGAGGAGGGCATCACGCAGGCGGTGTGGCTACCACGCAAGGAATGCCTGCTACGGCTCGGCCAGTCGTTTGCCAGCCTGCGGCTGGTGGCAGACCATATCAAGGACTAACTTTTCGTTACCATCAATTCTCCAAAGCCTATTCTCTATTCCATTGAACCCATATAATATAGCCCTGAACCTGATAGCCGGACTCGGCCCCAAGAGCATCCGGCAGCTGACGGACATCTGCCCCGATGCGGAGGCCTTGTTTGCCATGTCGCGTGCACAGCTGAAAGAGGTTTTCGGCAAGCACGAAGGGGTAATCAACTCCATTGCAGGCAAAACCACACTGCCACAGGCGGAGGCATACATCGCCGAGGCTAACAGATACCATATTGACATTCTCTACTTTACAGACCCCGCCTACCCACAACGGCTCAATGCGGCGGGCTGCGAGGACTCGCCAGTGGTGCTATACCGGCTGGGGCAATGCGACCTGAACATGCAGCACAGCATCGCCCTAGTGGGGTCGCGCAAGGCAACAGATTATGGGAAGTGCACAACCTCGCGACTGGTGGAGGAACTGTCGGCAGACAAACCGCTGATAGTAAGCGGTCTTGCGTATGGCATAGACACGATGGCACACACGGCGGCGGTGGAGAATGGAACGCCCACCGTTGCGGTGCTGGGTCATGGGTTGGACATCATCTATCCAAGCCAGAACCGAGGACTAGCCAAACGTATTGTGGAACAAGGGGGTGCACTGATTACAGAATATCCCCTGCACACCGAGATAAAGGCGACCAACTTCCCTGCCCGCAACCGCATTATTGCCGCACTGGCTGATGCCACCATCGTGGTGGAGGCCGCAGAACGGGGCGGTGCCCTCATCACGGCAAACATTGCCAGCAGCTACAACCGCGAAGTGTTTGCCGTGCCAGGAAGACTGGACGACAGCACGTCGGAAGGATGCAACAACCTTATTGTCAACAATAAGGCGATAATGATACGGAATGCTGGCGACCTGTTTTTCCAAATGGGATGGAAGAACACATTTGACAAGCGGCGGCATAAGGAGCAGCAGCAGAGCCTGTTTGTAACCCTTAACGCCACCGAAAAGGCGATAGTGGACCTGCTGGCCCAGAACCGAGAGATGACGATGGACGAAATAGGGCAGCAATCGGGGCTGCCTTTGCCCAAAATAGCCGCCACAATGATGGAATTGGAGCTGAAAAAGGTGATTCGATGCCTACCTGGAAGATTATATAAACTAACATAGAATTAGGCAATTGGAAAGTGTTAAAAAAAAATTTGTGTTAAAAATTTTTCCAATTGCAAATAAAATTGTAATTTCGCACTTTCAAAAAGGCATAGTGTGCCCCGTTTTTTGCAAACAAAAAATACTACATAAATGGAAAAAACTGTAAAAGGAAAAATCTCCCAAATCATCGGCGCCGTTGTGGACGTGACGTTTGAAGACGGCATCAGCCTGCCCGACATCTACGACGCGCTGAAGGTGGTGCGTCCCGATGGCACTGAAGTAATCCTCGAATGCCAGCAGGACATTGGCGAAAACACGATGCGAACCATTGCCATGGACAGCACCGACGGTCTGCAACGAGGCACCGTGGTCGAGGTGCTTGGCGGTCCCATCTCGATGCCCGTGAGCGAAAACATCAACGGCCGCCTGTTCAACGTGATAGGCAAGGCCATCGACGGTATGCCAGACCCCAAGCATGAGAAACGCTACGGCATACACCGCGAGCCACCTCGGTTTGAGAACTTGGCAACCAGTCAGGAGGTCCTTTTCACAGGTATCAAGGTTATTGACCTAATCCAGCCTTTCCTTAAGGGCGGTAAGATTGGCCTCTTTGGCGGTGCTGGCGTGGGTAAGACCGTTCTTATCCAAGAGCTTATCAACAATATCGCCAAGGCCTATTCGGGCATGTCGGTGTTCACCGGTGTGGGCGAGCGTACCCGTGAGGGTAACGACCTACTGCGCGAAATGATTGAGGCTGGCGTTATCAACTATGGTCCTGAGTTTGGCAAGAGCATGGAGGAGGGCAGCTGGGACCTGAGCAAGGTTGATCCGCAGGCGGTGAAAGACTCGAAGTGCACGATGGTGTTCGGACAGATGAACGAGACTCCCGGCGCACGTGCCCGTGTCGCCTTGTCGGGCTTGACGCTGGCAGAGTATTTCCGCGATGGAGATGAGAAGACCGGTGGCCGCGACATCCTGCTGTTTATCGACAATATCTTCCGTTTCACCCAGGCGGGTTCGGAGGTGTCGGCATTGCTGGGACGTATGCCTTCGGCGGTCGGCTACCAGCCCACCCTTGCCACTGAGATGGGTATGATGCAGGAGCGCATCACTTCTACCAAACGCGGTTCAATCACTTCGGTACAGGCTGTTTATGTGCCTGCCGACGACTTGACCGACCCCGCCCCTGCCACCACATTTGCCCACTTGGATGCCCAGACGGTGTTGAGCCGTAAGATTTCGGAGCTGGGAATTTATCCCGCTGTCGACCCGCTCGACTCTACCTCGCGCATCCTGTCGCCCGACGTGGTTGGCGAGGAGCACTACAACACGGCACAAAAGGTAAAACAGATATTGCAGCGTTACAACGAGTTGCAGGACATTATCGCCATCCTCGGTATGGAGGAATTGGGCGAGGCCGACAAACTGGTGGTGTCGCGTGCACGCCGTGTGCAGCGTTTCCTGTCGCAGCCGTTCCATGTGGCAGAGGCATTCACAGGTCTGCCTGGCAAGTTCGTCAATATCGAAGATACCATCAAGGGCTTCAACATGATACTCAACGGCGACGTGGACTACCTGCCCGAACAGGCATTCCTGCTGGTGGGTACCATTGAGGAGGCTATTGAGAAGGGCGAGAAGATTTTGGCAGAGACCAAATAATAATGCGTGAATGTTTGAATGCTTGAATGTGTAAGTGTTGGGAAGGTTCGTTTCGATTAGATAATGGCGTGCCTTTAAAACCCTTAACCTTTTAAACCTTTAAACTTTAAAAAGATGAAAGTAAAGATTACCAAGCCCGACACGACCCTCTTCGAAGGCGAGGCCAAGTTGCTGCAACTACCTGGTTCGGGAGGACTGTTTGAGATATTGCAGAACCATGCGCCCATCATCTCATCTCTGACCAAAGGCACCCTGCGCCTTGTGACCGACAACGACGAAACCAAGACGTTCGACATTCGAGGCGGTGTGGTGAAAGGTCAGAAGAACGACATCCTAATATTGGTACAATGAAAACATTACTGCATAATGCAATTTTAAATAATAAGGCCGTTGACATTACTATTGACAACGGCCTTATTGCTAGTGTGGAAAAGTCGGATGCAAATGCCGAACCGAAAGTGTCGGATGCTATCGACTGTTCGGGGCTAGCCGTCTTTCCCGGTCTGTGCAACATGCACTCGCACGCACCGATGACTCTATTTCGCGGACTCGGCGACGACCAGCCTCTGGACATTTGGCTCAACAAATATATTTGGCCAGCCGAACAAAAGCTCACCGACGAGCTAGTGTACGAAGGCACCCTCCAAGCCTGCCACGAGATGCTGGCTAGCGGCACCACGGCTTTCAACGACATGTACTTCCGCCTGCCGTCGATGGTACAGGCCGTGAAAGACAGCGGCATACGCGCCATGCTGGGACTGAACATTTTCGGTGATGGCGAGGAGGTCGGGTACGTTGAGGAGCTATTGCGAGAGTACGCCAGCCAAGCAATACGGTTCACCGTAGCACCCCATTCCATCTACACGGTGAGCGAGAAGGGGCTGCGCCGCTGTGCCGACGCATGTGTGGACCTGCATGTGCCCATGCACATCCACATGAACGAGACACGGAAAGAGGTGGACGACTGCCTGCGTGAACACGGCTGCCGCCCATGGGAATACCTCGACAGGTTGGGCATTCTCGACAAACTGGGAGCCAACATCATTGCCGCCCATTCCCTGCACCTCTCCGACAACGAAATCAAGCTTATCGGCGAACACCATATCACCTGCGTCCACTGCCCCAATTCGAACCTGAAACTCGGCAGCGGCTACCAGTTCCCTATGGTCGAGCTGCTGGGTGCCGGTGCCCAGGTGGCCCTCGGTACCGACGGATCGGCTTCGAGCAACAATCTAGACATGATAGAGGTGATGAAAACGTCCGCCCTGCTGCAGAAGGGTTGGCGTGGCGACCCCACTGTTGCCCCAGCCGAACAGATACTCTCCCTTGCCACATTGGGACACACCATCGCCCCAGGACAACCAGCCTGCCTGTTCCTTGCCAAGCTCAACAACACTGCTCCAACACCCATACAATCAGGCAGTCAGTCAGTATCCAATCTAATCTACGCTACCCACGGCGAAAGCGTCGTCATGACCTTGGTTGACGGCAAGGTGGTATACAAGAAAAAATAAAATGGCTATCGGCATTTGTCCCCAAAAGGTTCAGAGAGACTTATCGTTAATAACCCTTGACAAAAATTCGAGACGCACTGCGTCCCGAATTGGCGTATTTACCATATCGCGGCTTGACAACCGTTGAAAATGAGAATTTAAACGGAACTGGAAACGATATACGAGCCATGACACAAAAAAAGAACATCTCATCTCTCCATTTGGCGGCACTGCTGACACTAGCGGGCTGCCA
>CAZTVH010000071.1:0-9455 GCA_964616965.1 uncultured Bacteroidaceae bacterium
TGATTTCATCAGTCCTTTTGGCAGCCCATATTAGAATGACGCATTAGATAGGTATCAACAATCCTAAGAATTATGGGATTCACTGTAATATGGATTGAAATGGTTGTTTTTTATGGTGCAAAACTGTGCTATTCGGATTTTTTTATATATCTTTGCAAATTTCAGAACTGAAAGATTAGACACGTAACTGCATGAAAGTATTATTGTTCCTTGTCAGCTTGTCGCTGCTGGTTGTTACCCACGAGCTGGGTCATCTCTGTTTTGCGAAATTGTTTCACACCCGTGTTAGACGCTTCTATGTCTTTTTTAACCCCATATTTTCCATTCTCAAGGCAAAGAAGTTCGACGGCAAGTGGCATTTCTTGTTTTTCAACAAGGAGACGCCCGAGTCGTGGGACGAGAAGAACCTGCGTCCAGAAGACCAGGACAATACACTGTGGGGTCTTGGCTGGGTGCCGCTGGGCGGTTTCTGCGATGTGGCGGGCATGGTTGACGAGACTAAGGACAGTGGCGACTTGGAGAGCGAACCCCAGCCGTGGGAGTACCGCACCAAGCCCCGCTGGCAGCGGCTGTGCATCATATCGGGCGGTGTGTTGGTGAACTTTATCTCGGCATTGATAATCTATGCCGGTGTGTTTGCCCATTGGGGCACTGACGAGCTGCCCCTGCGCAACGCGAAACTAGGCTATGAGTATCACCAAATACTGCTTGACGAAGGTTTCCAGAACGGTGACATCATCTATGCCTTTGACGGAGTGGAGCAGTACGACTATGCCGAGGCTACTCAGGCACTGGTGCTGCATACGCCTAAGGAGGTGACGGTGATGCGTGGCGACAGCTTGGTAACCTTTGCCTTGAGCAAAGACCTGCTGTCGAAGATTGCCTCAGAAAATCCCAAGCAGATACTGAAAGTCCGCTATCCATTTGTGGTGAAAGACTTCGCGCCTGGGTCGGTGGGCAAGCACTATGGCATGCAGCAGGGCGACAGTATTGTGAGCATCGGTGGAATACCGACACCTGTGGCGACAGATGTGACGGTCGCGTTGGGCAAATTTGCTGGCGACAGTGTGGCAGTGGGAGTGTACCGCGATGGGCAGTATACCGAAGTGCAGGCATTGCTGGGCAAAGATGGCAAGTTGGGTATCTTTGCTGAGAACGACATGAGTCGGTTGTTTGAGGTGAACCACCAGGATTACACCCTTTGGCAGGCGATACCGGCAGGCATCAAGTACGGCTGGGAGACGCTGACCACCTATGTCTCCTCGCTGAAGGTGCTCTTTAGCAAGGGCGGGATGAACAGCCTTGGCGGCTTTATCACAATGGGCAGTCTTTTCCCCGACACATGGGACTGGCACAGCTTCTGGAATATCACCGCATTGTTGGCAGTCGTGCTGGCATTTATGAATATCATCCCCATACCGGGCTTGGACGGCGGCCATATCGTCATCACCCTCTGGGAGATGATTACGCGCAAGCCTGTGAACGAGAAGGTGCTGGATGTGATACAGAAGATAGGTCTGGGACTGCTGCTGGCATTGCTGGTGGTGGCCAACGGCAACGACTTAATCAGGGTGTTCAACGGATGGTTCTTGCAGTAGTTTGAATTGTGAATTAATATCCTTCCATTGAAAAAGATTGATCGGCTCATACTGAAATCCTTTCTCGGCCCGCTGTTGCTGACGTTTGCCATAGCGGTGTTTGTGCTGCTGATGCAGTTTGTGTGGAAGTATATCGACGACTTGGTGGGCAAGGGACTGGAGTTTAGCGTTATTGCCGAACTGCTGATGTATGCCTCTGCCACCTTTGTGCCGATGGCGTTGCCCATAGCGGTGCTGTTTGCCTCTATTATGACGATGGGCAACTTTGGGGAGAAATATGAACTGGTGGCAATGAAGGCGGGAGGCATATCGGTGAGCCGCGTCATGCTGCCGATGGCGGTGGTGGCAGTGTTGCTGGTGGGCATAGCCTTCTATTTTGCCAATAATGTGCTGCCGGTGGCAATGTACCAGTACCGCACCACCCTGTACGATATACAGCGCAAGAAACCAGCCGTCAGCATCCGCCCTAGCGAGTATTACGACGAGATAGACGGCTATGTAATCCGTGTGAACAAGAAAGACCCTGACGGGCGTACGATGCGCGATATCATCATCTACGACCACTCGGAGGGCATCAACCGCACCAATATTGTCGTTGCCGACCACGGCTATATGCAGTCTACTCCCGACGACCACTACCTGCTCTTTACGCTCTACGACGGCTACTCCTACAGTGAGCCTACCGACGGCGAGAATTACGAGAAACGCCCCCTGACAAGCATCGGGTTCGACGAGCAGGTGATGACCTTCGATATCTCCTCATTCGGCTTTGAAAAGTCGGATGCCCAACTCTTCTCCAACCATTACCAGATGCTCAACGTGACACAGCTGGATTCGACGATAGGGTCGCTAGAGAAATCGGTTGACTCTCGTTACGAGGAGTTTTGCACCACATTGGTGGACAAGATGAGGGTGTACCATTATTGCAAGCAACATCTGGGCGACAGCACTGCCTATATCGACGTGGAAAAGCTAGTGGCCGACACCAATGCCACCCATCGTAACAAGGTGCTCACGCAGGCACGGTCGGTGGCGTTCAACGCCATGTCGGACGTTCAGGTATACCGACAATGTGTCAACAGCGACAAGGAGTATATCAACCGCCATTATATCGAGCTGATGCGCAAGTTCACCCTCTCAGTGGCCTGCCTGCTGTTGTTTTTTATAGGCGCGCCCTTCGGCTCTATTGTGCGCAAGGGTGGTTTGGGTATGCCTTTGGTAGCATCGGTGGTGTTCTTTGTGCTCTATTATGTCATTGGCATGATATACGAGAAGTCGGTGCGCGAGAGTGCCATAGGGCCTATAGGCATGTGGATTGCCACATTCGTCTTTATTCCCGTCGGGGCGTTGCTTACCTGGCAGGCGACCACCGACTCAAGCCTCTTCGACCTATCGATGTGGAAGAAATGGCTCCATATCAAAGACAAGATAAAAACCACCAACAACGACTCTCAACAACAAGAAGGAGATTCGTAGCCCGGACGCGTATACCACCTCCCTCCGCTATCCGCTCCATCTCCGCCCGTTCTCTGTTTCGTCTCCGCTGCTGGGGCGGAAAACGGCCTCAGAAGAGGGGGAAAACGATAGGGCTAAGTAGGAAGCCGTAGGGAACGGCGAAACGCGGCATAGGCACGAAAAAATGATTGTACGGGGTTGCCGAGGTGGTTTGGGTTGCGGTGAATTAGGGGAGGAGGGTAATCGGGCGGCAGGGTACCTGAGGCAGCAGGTCAAGCTTTAGTAGATTGCTTCGTTGCTTTGGTTTCGAACTCACATACCTTTTGTTGGAAACGAAGGTTGGCTTTGCTGAGTGCATCGTCGGCGTTGATGCCTCGATCGTGTGCCCAGTGGACTAGTTGGAACAGCAGGTCGCCAAACTGCTGTTCGTTCATGTCTTCATGCAAAGGGGTAGGGGAGGGGATGTCTCGGTACCCAATGCCTGCCGCCTTTTCTTGTAGGCGTACAGCCTTCACTAGTGGAGGCAGTCCTGCTGGAACGCCCTCGAGTACCGATTTGCGGCCTTCGTGCATCTTGATCTGTTCCCAACTTTCGCCGTCATATTGTTCTTTGTGGTAGATGAAGGGGTGGCGGTCTACCAATTTGTCGCTTATGGCATTCAGCACATCGGCAGTGGTGAAGCGGTGTTCGTCTTCTGCAATCTTGGAGTAGAAGAGCAGGTGCATGAATAGGTCGCCGAGTTCCTTTTTTAGTTCGGAATTGGCATGGTCATCCCTAGAGGTTTCCACTTTCAGCACAGCCTCACTCAATTCGTAAACCTCTTCGATGGTGAGGTATCGCAGGCTCCCAAGGGTTTGGACTCGGTCCCAGGGGCATTCTGTGCGTAGTGTGTCAAGAATGTTGTTGAGGCGTTGGAATGCGTCGAGTGTTTCTTGTGTCATAGGCGGCGTACCTCCTCTACGCCTTTTAGTTTTCCAAGGTTGGAAATCAGTTGGTTTAGGTTGTCGAGGTCGAGAACATACAGCATGATGATGCCGCGCACGATGCCTTCCACGGCTTCGAGGGTGATGGCACGCATGTTGAGGTTCATCTGTTCGGATACGATGGCGGTAATCTCTTGTAGGAGGCCTTTGCGGTCGATGGCGGTGAAGGCGATACCCGACAGAAGTGCCACATGCTCTCCGGGGCGCCAGCGGGCACGGACGATGCGGTTTTCGTGGTTTGCCATCTCGTCTATTGCCACCTTGCAGGTGGTGCGGTGTACCATTATCTTGCCGTCGGTGACGATGCCAACCACATGGTCGCCCTGTACGGGGTTGCAGCACGAAGCGGGTTCGGTGGTGTAGCGTTCGTATTTTTTGTCGAGCAAGAAAGAGCGTTGGCGGTGGCCTTTTTCCGCGTCGGAATAGGTGTTGCCGAAATTGATGGCGGTGCTGTTTTTGTCGAACAGGGAGCTGTATTCGCCCATGAAATAGACATTGTGTCCGGGAACATCGCCTCGGTTGAAACATTGCATCACTTCGCGTTCGCCGATGATGCCCATTGCCAGTTGGAAATAGAGGTCTACGTCGCTGGCTATGCCGAGAAAGTGCTTTAGCTGTCCAAAGTTGGTGGTGTTGTTTCGTATTTTCAGCCGATTGAATATCTCTTGGAGGCGTTGCATTCCTTCTTCGCGGTAGCCTTTCCGCTGGTTGCGCAGATAGTCTTTCAGAGCATCCTTGGCGCGAGAGGTGTGCACCATGTTGAGCCAATCTTCTACGGGGTGGGTTTTGCGGCTTGCCAGTACTTGCACCTGTTCGCCAGCCCTCAGTTGGTGTCCTATTGGTTCCACTTTTCCGTTCACCTTGGCGCCCATGCAGTGCAAACCTAGGTTGGTGTGGATGGCAAAGGCAAAGTCGAGCACTGTGGAGTGTGAAGGCAGCTTAATCATGTCGCCTTTTGGGGTGAAGAGGTATATTTCTTTGGTGTAGAGTGTTTCCTTGAACTCTTCCACTAGGTCTAGGGCACTCTTTTCGGTGTTCTCCAGTGTGCTGCGTATCTGTTGCAGCCACACTTCCACGGGGCTCAGTTCTATTTGTTCATCGGGGTGTGCCTCTTTGTAGAGGAAGTGTGCCGCCATGCCCTTTTCGGCAATCACGTCCATGCGTTTTGTGCGTATCTGTATCTCCACCCATTGGCCGATGGGGGTCATAACGGTGGTCTGCAACGATTCGTAGCCGTTGGTTTTGGGTTGGGTAATCCAGTCGCGGAAGCGGGTGGGGTCGGGAGGGAACTTTGAGGAGATGAGAGAGTAGACTTTGAAGCATTCAGACTTCTCTTCGTCAAGAGGCACATCCAGTATGATGCGCATGGCATAGAGGTCGAATATTTGGTCGAATGTGACGCCCTTGCGTTCCATCTTCTTCCAGCAGCTGAACACCGATTTGACACGGGTTTTGATGGTGTATTTGTACCCGTTTTCGTCAAGCATCTGCTTTACTTTCTCATAGAGGCATTCTTTCAGCTGGTCGGCCTTATCGGAACTGGCGCTTATCAGTGCGGCTATCTCGTTATACTTGTTGGGGTTGGTGTATTTCATCACCAACTCTTCCAACTCGGTTTTGATGGCGTACAGTCCCAAACGGTGTGCCAGGGGGATATATAGATACTGGGTTTCAGACGAGATGGTCAGCTTCTTTGTGTCCTTCATCGACTCCAGTGTGCGCATATTGTGTAGTCGGTCGCATAGTTTGAGGAAGATGACGTAGGCATCGTCGCACATCGACAGCAGTATCTTGCGGTAGTTTTCAGCCTGTTTTGAGTCGGACTGCTGCATTTCCAGCACGTCTTCAATCTTGGTCACGCCGTCTACGATTACTGCCACGCGGTCGCCAAAGATAGTGCGTATTTCGTCGAGTGTAATATTGGTGTCCTCCACTACGTCGTGCAGCAAGGCGCAGACCACGGCAATGGGACCCAACCCCACCTCTTTCACAGCAATGAGAGCCACCGCCAGAGGATGGAAGATGTAGGGTTCGCCCGACTTGCGGCGGGTGCCGGCATGTGCTTTTTTTGCCAACGAGAATGCCCGGAATATCTCATCCTCCTGCTGCTCGGTCATAGGATATATCTCGCGGCAGGCAGCCAATAGCTCGTCATATTTGGCCTGTATCTCTTGTTCTTCACGCTTCTCGTCAATCACATATGTCATAGGCTTATAACAATAAAAGTGTCAAAAATATCAAACTTAGCGACAGGCTGGCTCCCATTGTCACATACACTCCGTCGAAGTCGGTCATAATTCCCAATGAGGCACTATTGGTGCAAAACTTGCCACCCAAATCCCAAAAGGTGGCTCGCACGCCGACCTCCATAGCCGGACGTGTGGTGGCGAAGTCTTCGTCGTAGTTGATGCCTATGGAGCCGAAGAGATGCCAGTCGTGGCTATTCCAAGGTTTCGATAGCCTGTACTCTGGTCCTGCAAGTATCCAGAGCGTGTTGTGAGCATATGCGCTTACGTTTAATCCCCACACTTCAGGTAGGTAGGCATAGCTCAATCCCACACCTACATCCATTGTGCCAAGGAATAGCTTGGCTTCGGCAAAGTGCACGTTGAAGGGGCTACCAAAATAGTATATTGGATTGATATTAGGTGCCTGATATTCGTCGTCGCTATAAGTGGCGGTATAGTCGGGTAGAGACACCGAGTCGGTCTGTGCCCATAGTGGAGCCAACCCCAATAGCAGCAGCCCTATTATCAGCCCCTTTTTCATTCTTGATTGGCTTTTTCCATCATGGCGGCACGTACTTTTGCCTCCAGTTCGTCGCACAATTCGGGATTGTCGCGCAACAGTTGTTTCAAAGCCTCGCGGCCCTGTGCCAGTTTCGTGTCGCCGTAGCTGAACCACGACCCACTCTTCTTGATAACATTCTGCTCCACGCCCAAGTCAATGATTTCGCCCAGTTTGGAGATGCCTTCCCCGAACATCAGGTCAAATTCGCATGTGCGGAACGGAGGTGCCACCTTGTTCTTGACAATCTTTACCTTGACGCGGTTGCCAATGTTCTGGTCGCCGTCCTTGATGGCCTGTATGCGGCGTATGTCCACACGCACAGAAGCATAGAATTTCAGCGCGTTGCCACCTGTTGTCGTTTCGGGGTTGCCAAACATCACACCGATTTTTTCACGCAGCTGGTTGATGAAAATGCAGCAGCAGTTGGTCTTGCTGATGGTAGAGGTCAGTTTGCGCATGGCCTGGCTCATCAGTCGCGCCTGCAGGCCCACCTTTGAGTCTCCCATCTCGCCGTCTATTTCTGCCTTGGGTGTCAGGGCTGCCACGGAGTCGACCACGATGATGTCTATGGCACCCGACCGGATAAGGTTGTCGGCAATCTCCAACGCCTGTTCCCCATTGTCGGGCTGCGACACGAACAGGTTGTCAATGTCCACTCCCAACTTCTTGGCATAGAAACTATCGAAAGCATGTTCCGCATCGATAAAGGCCGCTATGCCGCCACTCTTCTGACACTCGGCTATGGCATGTATGGCCAGTGTGGTCTTTCCCGACGATTCGGGGCCGAATATCTCCACGATACGCCCCTTCGGGAATCCTCCCACACCCAGCGCAGCATCCAAATTGATGCTGCCAGTCGAAATCACGTCCACCTTCTCAGCCGCACGGTCGCCTAGTTTCATCACAGCCCCTTTGCCATAGTTTTTTTCAATCTTTTCCATTGTGCTCTGTAGAATTTTCAGTTTTTCGAGCTTCTGGGTCTCTATGTCTGACATCTCTTTTGCCATAGTTTACAATCGTTTATATTAATAATTTAGGTATTTTTAACGCATATTTATCAGGCTACAAATATACAATTTTTTTTCAAATCTACCAAATATCGAAAAAAAGTGTGTATCTTTGCAGAATTAAATAATTACCAAAAACAATATCAAAATGGAAATCATCAGCAATAGAATCCTCAACATGGCAGAGAGCGAGACCCTTGCCATGACCGCTAAGGCACGCGAACTCAAAGCCCAGGGCAAGGATGTTATCAGCCTTTCTATTGGCGAGCCAGACTTCAACACCCCCGATACCGTCAAGGAGGCTGCCAAACAGGCCATTGATGACAACTTTACCCACTATCCTCCTGTGCCGGGCTATGCCGACCTACGCCAAGCCATCTCCCAGAAGTTCAAACGCGACAACAACCTTGATTACAAACCTGAGCAAATTGTCGTCTCCACTGGTGGCAAGCAGGCTATCTATCAAGTAGTTCAATGCCTCGTCAACCCTGGCGATGAAGTCATCATCCCCACACCCTTCTGGGTTTCCTATAAAGAGATTGTACGAGTTGCAGGCGGTGTGCCCATCTATGTCAAGACTAGCATTGAGAATGACTTCAAGGTGACTCCCGCCCAGCTCGAAGCTGCCATCACCACCCGCACCAAGCTCATCATGTTCTCCTCTCCCAGCAACCCTACGGGTATGCTCTACACCAAGGATGAACTTAAAGGCATCGCCGATGTCGTTGTCCGTCACGAAAACCTATTCGTCATGTCCGACGAAATCTACGAGCACATCAATTTCGTGGGTCGTCATGAGAGCATTGCCCAGTTCCCCGAAGTATACGACCGCGTCATTACCGTCAATGGTGTTGCCAAGGGTTTTGCTATGACTGGCTGGCGTATCGGTTTTATCGGTGCACCTCTCGTCATTGCCAAGGCTTGCAACAAGCTTCAGGGGCAGGTCACAAGTGCCACCTGTTCCATCGCCCAGATGGCCACCATCCGTGCTATGCAGATGGATCCTGCTACCAGCAACGATATTATCAACATGCGCAACATCTTCCGTATGCGTCGCGACATGGTCTATCAGCTTCTCTGCGACATTCCAGGTCTTAAGGTCTGCATGCCTCAAGGTGCTTTCTATTTCTTCCCCGATGTCAGCAGCTACTATGGCAAGAGTTTCAATGGTAAGAAGATTGAGAACTCCACCGACATGGCATTCTATCTCCTCAACGAGGCCAATGTGGCCACAGTCATGGGCTCTGCCTTTGGTGATGACGATTGTATACGTCTCAGCTATGCCACTAGCGAAGACCTCCTTCGCGAAGCTCTCCGTCGCATCAAAGAAGCTTTGGCTAAACTGCAATAGTCTCCTTCCTTTGAATAAAAAATGACCGCCATTTAGTGGCGGTCATTTTTTATTCAGAGCCTCAGAGAACCCTGAGTAATTCAGAGTTCTCTGAGAGCTTAGAGACATCCTAGCGGACTATCAGCTTCTTGACCATGCTGACATTCTCGCTGGTGATGCGGACGAAGTAGGCACCCTGTGCCAAGCGGTCCACGTCGAAGCTCTTGGCACAGTCGGCGGAGCATTCGAGAGTCTCGCTGCTGACCTCGCGGCCGTTCATGTCGACCACGGC